>JAUWDN010000081.1 GCA_030608765.1 Promethearchaeota archaeon | reverse complement strand
AGTCAATAAAGGGTTTAGGAATTGTAAAGCTGAAATCTTCTTCGTAAAAAATGGAAGTTTTGTTAGTATAATCTCTTGTTATAACGAGATATGAATATTCTCCAGGTTCTAATTTGTTTAAAGTAATATTAAACTCTTGTTTATTCTCATTGAAATCATTAAATAATCTATGTAAAGAAAAGTCTGAAAAATTATTTTTCGACATTAAAAAGAATACGCTTTCTATTCCTGAATGATTATCACTTGCATTAAAGGTAAATAAAAGATTATCTGTTGCTGTAGGATTTAGAGGTGTTTGGTTAACCTCGATTAGATTAGGAATATCTATGTCAGGTAATGTGGTAAAATTAAAGTAGGAAGGAATTACGTTATGCCCCGTGATAATAACGCTATAATTTTCGTTTGCTTCAGCGGGCAATCTTAAATCGATAAAGCCTTCTAAATCAGCGTAAACCGTTCGATACCTTCCACTTAAAGTTCTTAAATTAATCCTTGCTCTTGGAACAATTCTATTAAGATTATCTTTAACTTGAAACGAAATACATTGACCCTCATAAATATTTCCGGTAAAATAATTTGGAACTTCTGCTGGAACCTTTGTGTAGACATCGAGTTCGGGGTCCCCTAACAAATTATATGTCAACATGTTTTTACGCTGCCACTCTTGAATCATCGAAGCATCTCCTCTTCCAAAATAGTCGCTATTCATATACGTAAGTTTAGAATCGTACAAGGCTCTTCCTTGTTGGAATTTCTTTTCAGCGAAAAACTCTTTCCAAAATAACTTAGCATTAGCTCTATTTAGTTTTTCTAGATTTTCATCGTAATCAAAATACCAGTTAACTCGCAAACCCCCAATATAGCCAATTGCTCCAGAGTTAGGCCTAATAATCAATTCCTCCCCTATACTTATATCTCCTTTATCATACGAGGAAGTTGTGCACGCATCAGCATAAAATAAAGAGGGCATATCTACATTAATGCTTGATGAAGCATCTGCATTATTGTAATAAGAATATGGTACGGTATTATCCGTAATTTGAGTTGGATCCGCGTGTCCTGCAATTAATACTGTAGAATAACCTGAATTAAATTCATTACGAAAACTAGTGGCATTAAGAGAGCTAAGCGTGTTTGGGTATAAAGGAGTGTTTGGCGTAAATGAAGATGTAGTTCTTGCTAAGTGAGTAAAGTTCATCTCATCAATAACATAGTTCCCCCAAATATACTCTGTTAGACGTGCTTCATCCTCCGGAGGCGAAGTTGAAGAAATAGCACCTGCAAGTAGCATTTTATTCATCCAGTCTCCAAGATAAGGATCCTCTTCGTATTTTAAAGATTTATTAATCATTAAGGATAGCTCATAAGAATTGTCAGCGGGTAACCGACCAACATAAACCTCCGGTACCCACGATATTTCATCAATTTCTCCATTATATTCAGCAGATTCTCCCCATACGCTATTGTTATTATCATCCCACGATCCTGTTAAATCAGCGTAATAAAAATCAGTTGGCTTGTAATAGCCGTCCCAAGAAGAGTACTCTGATTCACCACCTACTACAACAACATCTGGGTTATATACTTCTCTTATAGGTATTAGATCATCTTCAGCATCACCAGCAAGAAGAACCCATTGAATATTTTCCTTCTCATAGAAATCTTTTATCATGTTTCGGATTTTCTCTGCTTTATCCCTCCCTTCGTAATCTGAATAGTTGGATAAAATGATTGTTTTGACCCCCTTCTCGTTCTTCCACTCCATTAAAGGCGTAGCGGCACTTATAAAGCTTGAATCATTAACGATAATTAACATTTCTATTTTTTGATCGTTCCATAAGGCGTTTAATGCACTATAATCGATTTCTGGTAATTGGGACGTATTAATTACGGGCGTCGTCGCGATTTTCAAGTTTATCAGATTATTTTGACGATCAGCGACTTGATTTCCATCTTCTATATTGAGGGGAATAAGTGGAATAAGCATTAAGGTGATAAGTAAAATGAGAATGTATTTTCTTAACCCGAGCTTTCCCATAGAAAATCAAATATATAAAGAGTGACTTGGTATATAATTTTTATTAGATACAAAAATATATTTGCTTATATTATAACAAATTAAAAATAAGAATACGATTATTATATAAAAAAACTACCTAATTATTATGCCCCTTAGATTTAACTCTTGTCCACATTGTAACCAACGCATAATATTCAAAATTGAAGAAAACGATATTAATTCATCAAAATATCCTGCTCCCGTCTATATTCTTCATAAAAGTGAATTGTGTGGAAAAACCTCAACCTTTTATGTTGATAGTTTTTTAAGAGTTTCCTACAAAGAACTTGAGAAGAAATCCGGTGCCATTAAAACATTAGAAACAATAGATTAATATTTCTCCTCTGGATTTTATGTAAATCTTATATGTAACGATTAATTTAATAGAAATACTGCTTTTTATTTTTTTAGCGAGTTTAGAAGATTTATTAAATTAATACTAACCAAAGTAGAATAGATTAAGCTGATATGACTAACGATTTAGAAGAGGTTTCAGGAATAGGAAAAGCAACAGCAGACAGGTTGAGAACGTCTGGTATTGATACAGTTGAAAAATTAGCTTCAACGACTCTAGAAGAATTAACTAAGTTAAAAATCAAGGGAGTGGGTGAATCCACAGCTTTAAAGTATATCAAGAACGCTCAAAAATTAAGTAAAGAAAAACGAAGTGATACTGAACCCCAATTAAAGAAAGAAGACAAACCACCCAAGCCAGAAAAACCTAAAAAACCTGGACCAGCTAAAAAACAAAAGCCAGCGAAAGGTAAGAATCTAAAAGAGTTAATAAAAAAACAAGCAGAGTGTAATATCGGCTTAGTGGGCCACGTTGACCACGGAAAGACAACCCTAGTTAAAGCTCTTACAGGTGACTGGACAGATAGGCATTCAGAAGAGCAGGAACGGGGTATCTCTATAAAATTAGGATATTCAAATGCCACTATTTTATATTGTCAAGAATGTGATGAATATCTTACCTACTATATGGCAGAAACTGCTAGAAAAAAGGGACAACCTAGATTTAATTGTCCAAACTGTTCAAACGCCTTGGAATTTAAAAGAAATATCTCCTTTGTAGATGCGCCAGGCCACGAAATATTAATGGCTACTATGTTGAGTGGTGCTTCTTTGATGAATGGTGCTTGTTTATTAGTTTCTGCTGATGAAGTTTGCCCCCAACCACAAACTAGAGAGCATTTAGCTGCTTTAAAAATTGCGAGTATTAAAAACATAATAATAATTCAGAATAAAATTGATGCGGTTTCAAAGGAGCAAGCTATTGAAAATTATAATCAAATTAAGGCATTTGTAAAGGATACAATTGCGGATAACGCTCCAATTATACCCGTGTCTGCTGTTTTTGGAGCGAATCTTGGATTAATAGTGCGAGCATTTGAAGAAATAATTCCCTCCCCAAAAATTAACGAGGAAGACGAGTTTCAATTCCTAGTTGCTCGATCGTTTGATATAAATCGACCCGGAACTCCAATTGATGAATTACATGGTGGAGTTATTGGAGGTTCAGTCTTAAAAGGTAAGGTTAAAGTTGGTGAAGAAATTGAGATTCGACCTGGACTTAGGGTAAAAAATAAGTATACTCCCCTAAAGACCCAAATAGTAAGTATTAGTCAGGGAAGTAATTTCTTAGATGAAGCTAAACCTGGGGGTCTAATTGGACTGGGTTCTAAACTAGATCCTGCATTAACAAGGGGAGATTCTCTAATAGGACATTTAGTTGGTAGACCTGACAGCTTACCTAAAGTAATGTCCGAGGTTGAATTAAAGGTTAATTTACTAGAAAGAGTTCTCGGATCCGAAGTTCAAATGAAAGTTCAACAACTTAAACACAATGAGAAGCTATTATTAGTCGTTGGCACTGAGAAGACAGCTGGAACTGTAGTAAAGATCTTAAAAAACACCTATATTCTTAATTTAACCCCCCCAATATGCGCTCCAGCAAATTCGATATTTGCTATTTCAAGAATTATTAATAGACGTTATAGACTAATAGGTTACGGTAAAGAATTTAAAAAATAGAATTGATAACATTTCTTTTTTTGTATTTAAGGAGAATACGAAAGAAAAATTTCTCGAATTTTTCCCTTTATTAATTTTAAGGAGGCATCTACTTGATCGAATATTTTTTGTAAAGTATTAACTACATTAGAATCATTGTCAGAATTAACTGGTTTTGGGATAGTTTGCTTTGTTTCGTATAGTACTAATGTATCTCCTGCTTTGGCGAGAAAATGAAGAATTATCTCAATTTTGATGTGTGTAGATAAATCCGTTTCGTTTTTAATCTCCTTGAATTCGTAAAAGACTTCGTTCATTATACGCTTATCTAGAAAACTTAAGAAATTCTCAATGTTATCAATAAAAATAACTATCAATTTTCATTACGATCTTTTCTTGTTATTAAAATAAAGAACTAATCCAATTAGCAAGAGGATTCCACTTATTCCCCCAAATATTATAATCCAAAGTGGAAAGTGAAGAACATCAGTTTGAAAATAAGTTACTTCACTAAAAGTATTGATTAATGTTTCTGCTATCAGTGTATTACCGTCATATACTTTAACTGTGTAATTACCATTGGGAACATTTTCAATTAAAATCTCTCCGTTTTCATCTGAGTACATTTTTGCCATAGGCTGAATTAAATCATTTGAAATATAAGTTCCGTATTTTTTTCCAAAATATATTAATTCGATTCTATATCCAACTAAAGGCATACGGATGTTGTCTGTAATTATAATTTTGAGATCATTTAAGGCATAATAGTTTAATAAACACGGATTAGTTTCACCAACAATGAGATATGGGACTGTTAATTTTAACCCCTTCCTTTTTACAGCATTTTCGGTAAAAACGAGGCTATTTTCAATGGTTTCTTGAGTAACAAATACTATTACATCGTAATAATTTACAGATCTTTCAAATACCGAGCTATTGCTTATGATTTGATCAGAAATGATAGTGTTTTCAATCAATGTTATATCTCTAAGAAATATATGTTCCGGACCGGCGATTAAAGAAGGAAAGTAAATTCTTTGCCTAATATTTCTATCTTCAATTAATCTATCAATTGCCCAGCTGTAGTCAACGGGGTCTTCAAATCTTAAGGTGAAGTTTGCTTTAAATTCTAAGGAAAATAATTTCGCGTCAGCAGATATCGTTACATTTATTTTATTATCTAACTCTAAGAAATCACTAATAGTTTGATTGTTAATCTCTAAAGTATGATCATAAAATAAGTTTTTATCAAGAGGATCGACAATTAACTCGATAACTAGGTTATCTGCTAACATTGAAGGAGCAGTCCAATTACCCGTTAGTTTTCTACCTGTCAATGTGAAATTGTAGTAAAATGAAGGGCTAAAATTTTGTTCTTGTTGTGTTATTGTCAAAGGTTCTTCTGAACTTTGAGATAATTCCCAACCATGAGGTGTTAAATCGTATTCAAAAATAAAATACATTGAGAAGTTATGAAAATTCGTTTCGAAGTAGTTTTGATAATTAAATATCAAATAAGAATTAGGATCAAGAGAATAATCATCATCAGTTACCTCTATAATATCCAGGTCGGATTGATTCTGAACAAATACATGTTTAAGATTTCTCGGAAATAATAGTGGATTATATATCAAAAAACCTTCTGAATTCTCTATAGAACTATTATATTGAATGCTGATGGATTCGTTTATACTAACCGTTATTATATCTGATTCTAAGAGAGATTCATCAAGGTTATTAAACTGAGCAATTTCAATAGTCTCTAAATATTGTGTGCTTAAATACGTAATATTTAGTGCTCCAGAACTTAAATCGTCTACAAGGTTCGGATAATCATCTGAATTATTAAATAAACCTTCTTCATTAAAAGTAAATTTGGTAATTGTAATGTTACCAAGCCCTTGGAGTGGATCATCAAGAATTGGAATGTAATCTTCGTCTGAAAATAAACTTGAGTTTGGATCTACATCGAAGTAATTACCATTGTAATCCATATTGTTATATTTGATATTATTATCCAAATAAATTATTGGTACCAAAGCACTTAAGATTAGAATTGTAACTATCGTGATCTTCTTGTAATTATTGTCCATCATTATTATTTTAAAACGACATTTTTTAAACAAAAATTAAACAAAATTAATTA
>JAUWDN010000079.1 GCA_030608765.1 Promethearchaeota archaeon | reverse complement strand
ACTTTTTTTTTTGCCACAATATTCCACCAAAGCTAATTTCTATTATTCAGAATTAAATAAATGTTTTTTGGTTTTAAATCAATAACAAGATAAGAACCTTTATAAATACTGATTAGCTAGCTCTTTTAATCTTTCGCTTGCCAAATATTGAAGATCTTTTGGACCAAATAATGTAATTTTAATTACTTTTCCATCAACTTTACAGTTTAGATTGAGATAGGTTATCTTCTTTTGAACTTCTTCAAGAAATTTAACAATATTGTTTATATCTCCACTTGAATTATGAAAATTTATTACTTTTCTTCCACCACGCCTACTCAAGATAAAACCTTTAGGAATTAATTATGATAAATCTTAACATATTTTAAAAAAAAAGATTTTAAATTCGATTTAATATCTTAAACTTTCAGTCACATTCCCATAATCGCTTGCAAGCTTTCGATTCTCGACATTTCCACATCTTGGGCATCTCAATTTATTCACTCCAATTTTCTCTAGAGTTGTTCCACATATACTGCAATCAGCATGAATAACGCCTAAATTTTTTCCAACAGTGCTCAAACTGTATTCATTTTGTTCTTTGCGAATAACTTTTGCTCTGACGATATCAGTAATTTGAAACGCATCAGAAATTTTGTCAATAAATTTGTGGGAGATATGGGAAACATGGATATTACCGAAATAAGAACTATTAAAATGAATTTTATTATTGATCGTAGCAAAACTGATGCCAACAGAATACAACCTTAAAAACAAAAGAGTACCGATAATAATATCGTTAATTTTTACTGTTCTTCGATCTTCTTCTTGATGACTCTTGATTTCTATAGCTCTACGGTCTTTATTGATGTTGACTATTCCTGTTTTAGTAGCATAAATTTGACCTTCTCTAACATAAGTTGACTGTTTATCGGGTAGGTATTCTTCTACAACGCCTAAATATTGACCCGTAATAGCTATTTCGTTATTTTTCGCAGATTCTTTCATAAATTTCAACAAAAATCTTTTAATTTCTCTACTTAATTATTATTAATTAAAATAATTAAATTTTTTCATAATTTTTCATAAAAAAAATTATGGAGCGGACACTTTAGGCGATTACGATAAAAAAAAAAGATTTAGTATCAATAATTCAACAAACTGAAGGATTTTCGAATCCCAAAATCGAGTTAGAGCAATATTGCATCGATGCACAAAGTGCTGTTGATATAGGATATTTTGCGGGTGTTGAATTTAATGATATTAAAAACCAACTGATAATTGATCTTGGAGCTGGGACAGGAAGGTTATCCATTACTTGCGCATATCTTCAAGCGTCTTATGTTTTGAGTGTTGATGTAGATATGAAAGCATTAAGGATTTTAAAAAAGAATGTAAGTAATTTAGGCTTAGAAGCCGTAATTCTACCCATATGTTCTGATATTAATCATTTTGAAATTGTAAGACGGCTATTTCCAAAGGAGTTGCATATCACTACTATTGAGAATCCACCTTTTGGAGTCCAAAAAAAGAAGGCAGACCGTTTTTTTTTACAAAAAGCATTTAGCTTTTCTGATGTAGTTTATTCGATTCATCTAGCGAATCAAGAAGTACATCAATTTCTAATGTCTTTTATTAAGAAATTTAATTGGGTTATCGATTATGTTTTTCCTTTTCAATTAAAACTAGATAGAACCTACGAGTTTCACAAACAGAAAACTAAATCTGTAGATGTAAATATATACAGGTTTAAAAGAAAAGGAGAAGAAAAATAATTATAAGAAATTTCTCCATGAGTCAAATTTAGTAGGGTAAACGGCCTTAGAATCTAAAATCTCTTCAATTCTGAGTAATTGGTTAAATTTACAGTTTCTATCGCTCCTACATGTTGCACCTGATTTTAACTGACCTGTACAAAGTCCTACTGCTAAATCGGAGATAAAAGAATCTTCAGTTTCCCCAGAACGATGTGACACCATAACATTGAACCCATTTTCAAATGCCATTTTAGCAGCATTTATTGCTTCTGTTAGCGAACCAATTTGATTAACCTTAAGTAAAAGGGCATTTCCTGCTTTTTCATCTATAGCTTTCTTAAGGATTTTCATGTTGGTTACTGTCAGATCATCGTCCACAATCTGGATGGATCTATCAACCTTCGCTGTTAGGTTAGAAAAAGATCGAAAATCCTTCTCATCAAAGGGGTCTTCAATGGATTTAAACGGATACTCATGTAATAATTCTAAATAATATTCCAATAACTCTTCATTAGTGAGTTTTTTCCCATCAATATTGTAGAGTCCATCCTCGTAAAATTCACTAGCAGCAGCATCCATACCCAATACGAAATCAGTGCCCATTAAAAAACCAGCTGCTTCGATGGCTTCAATAATTATATCAACTGCTTCTGAAGTTAACGACAAATTGGGAGCAAAACCTCCTTCATCCCCTACATTTATTGCAGACGGTCCATAATTTTTTTTTAATAATTTCTTTAAAGTTTGATAAACTTCAGCAACATTTTGTAAAGCATTAGAGAACGATTTAGCCCCTACAGGTAATACCATGAATTCTTGAATAGCTAAATCATTACCCGCATGTTCTCCTCCATTTATAATATTGCAGCATGGTAGAGGGAGCAAATAATTATCTCTTTCTTTATTATATGCTAGAATATTGAGATATTCAAATAAGGGTTTTTGTGATAACAGCGCAGCTAACTTTGCATTAGCTAATGACACTGATAAAATTGCGTTAGCTCCTAGTTTACTCTTGTTATCAGTTCCATCAATTTTTATCATCTCCTCATCGATAATATTCTGCTCGCGAACATCGAAACCTATCAATTTTTTTCCTAATATGTCATTTACATTAGATATTGCCTTTGTTACATGCTTGCCTAAGAAAGCATTCCCTCCATCCCTCAACTCTAAGGCTTCCAGTATCCCAGTTGACGCACCTGAAGGAACCGCCGCTCTAGCGTAAATCTTGCCCGCAAATACATCGGTCTCAACTGTAGGATTTCCTCGCGAATCTAAGATCCAGCGAGATTTAATTTTAGTTATTTTAAAATCAGTCATATTCTTGTTTTCTTCTCTGTATTTTAAAGTTATATAATAATAATAAATAAAGAAACTTTAATCTTTAATAGTATTTTTTTATATATCATTACAAGACTATATTGAGATCTAGTGTTACAATGTCAGAAAATAGACCTTGGGTGGAAAAGTTCCGACCTCGCCGTTTAGATGATGTGGTAAATCAAAAAGGAATTATCAAAAGGTTAAAACAATTTATAAAAGATGAATCAATGCCCCATCTTATATTCGCGGGTCCAGCAGGTACAGGAAAAACAACTTCTGCCTTAGCAATGGTGAGAGAATTATATGGTAGAAAAATGGCAGTAAATACTACATATTTAGAATTGAACGCGAGCGATGCAAGAGGTATCGATGTTGTTAGAACCTACATCAAGGATTTTGCTAGAGCAAAACCACCATCAGATATATCCTTTAAAATTTTAATCTTAGATGAAGCGGATAACATGACTGCGCCAGCTCAACAGGCTTTGAGGAGAACAATGGAAAAATATACTAGAAACTGTAGAATGATTTTAATTTGTAATTACTCTAATAAGATTATCCCACCAATACAATCTAGATGTGTTGTATTTAGATTTTCTTCCTTAAATAATGATGATATTAAAGAAAGAGTAAAATATATCGCAAGCCAAGAAAAAATAAATATAAGTTTGGATGGTTTGAATGCTTTAGTTGAGATATCTAAAGGAGATTGTCGCAGAGCAATCAATTACTTGCAATCTTGTGGGACGATATCAAAAAAAATAGATCAAGATATAGTCTTTCGAGTAGCAGGTGAAGTTCCTCCTGAAAAAATTCGAGAAATTCTTCAAACTGCTCTAGAAGGACAGCTCCAATTCTCCTTAAAATTACTTAATGACATTACAAGAGAATACGGTTTGTCCGGTATCAATATTATTAAAAATATCCATCGAGAAATCTATGACTTAAGCATTTCAGAAGATTTAAAAATCGAAATTTCAAAACTCCTCGCTGAGTTTGAATATCGATTAAGCCAAGGAGGGACGGAAGAAATCCAATTACAAGCGCTTTTTGCTAATATTGTTATGTTGAATAAGTCGGAATAATTTTGTTTTAGAAGCGTGTTTTTGCTCTTTTTCTTTAAAATAATTATCCATTCTATCTTTCGATTTTTTATCTATAGTGAGTATTACACTACTTCCGTAGTTTATATCCCATAAAATCAATCCAAAAGGATCAGCGGGTTGATAAGAGATCGATTTAGCTGGATTAAATAAATCTAAAAAATCTTGGAAATCGATTATCCCTAATCCAACATCCAAAATCTTCGCTACCATTCGCCTTATTTGTTGTCTTAAAAAAGCTCTGCTTTTAAAATCGAATATTATGAAATCACCGTCTATGCTCATTTTCGCTAGAAGTAAATCCCTAATCGTTTTTTTTTCCTCTTTATCTTGCTTAGAGAAATTTCTGAAATCGTGTCGTCCTTCCAAGGCTTTACAAGCCTCTTCTATATTCTTTACATTAATAGAACTTTTTAAATAGGGAATTATGTATTTATAATGCCTAAATTGCGCGTTGTATCTAGATGTATAGTCTAAAGGGACTTTTGTATAGGCCCAAATTCCAATGTGCTTTGGTAAAACGGAATTTATCTCCATCAATATTGGGATTTTATCAGTAATAAAAGAAAAAGCAGAGCCTCGAGCTGATACGAATTTATCTGTTCTACTTGCGACTTCAAAACCTGATTTCTTAATATCGGTTATGTAACCCTTTTCTTGTAGGGCTGTTATCAAGTTTTCTTCAATAGTTAAATAATTGGGTTGTCGTTGGGAACCGAAATACTTCTTAGATCCAATGTAATAGAATTTAAAGAGATATCTTGTTTTTTCCATTCGTATAATTTCATCCTTAAAATTTTAATAATCTTATGTATGAAAACAGAATTTTCGATTGGATTAAAATCGTGTTATAATATTGAAACCAATAAATTTGTTAAAAAATAATCTTTTAATTGAACTTAACATTTATATTTTTAAGTTTAATATGTAATTTTCTACTTATCAAAAGTGTTAAAGAGAAAACATGTCCCGAATTTATTCGTCAATAAAAAATTTAAGAGATCGTGCTAGAGCGAGTATAACAATAAAACAGTTTAATATATTGTTTTTCTTAGCGCTATTTTTGGTCGTATTTATAGCCATTTTTATTAGACTCTCTCCGATTGCTTCTGGTAATTACTTAATTAAAGCATTTGACCCTTGGATTCAATATTACAACGCAGAATACTTATCAACACACACAATTTTTGAATATTTTAATTGGCACGATTTCAAAAGTTGGTTTCCAGAAGGATACAATCGTGGAAATCTCAGACCGGGACTAACATTCACAGTTGTGGCTATTTTCCAATTTTTTAACACAATTGGGATTCCTGTATCTCTTTACGATATATGCTTTTACTTCCCCGCATTTATGGGAGGAGCCTCTGTTTTTGCTATATATTTAGTAGGAAAAGAAACGTTAGATAGGAGATGTGGGTTAATAGCGGCCTTTTTCTTGGCGTTTAATCCCGGTTTCATGCAACGATCTACAGCGGGTTTTTTCGATAATGAAACTATTGGAGTATTTGCAACATTAATGACATTTTATTTCTTTATTAAAACAATACGAACTGGCAAAATTGTTCATTCCTTCTTAGGTGGATTATTCTTAGGCTATTTAGCTTTAAGTTGGGGTGGATTCAATTTTGTATTTTTGATTTTACCCATTGTATGTGGAATTATGATCTTATTAAAAAAATATGAAACTAATATGTTAATTGCATACGCAGGAATAGAAGGGGTAGGATTACTAGTTTTTGCTCTTAGTCCTATCTTCCGTTTTGATATCTTTTTCACTAGTCTAGAAATAGGGGGTATTTTTTATTTTTCTATATTATTAATAATCTTTCATTTGCTTTACACGAAGAGAGTTGACTATCCCCGACTTTATAATGGCATATTAAACGCTATAAAATGGGGATTAATTCCAATTATTTTTGTAGGAGCAGTCATAGTTTGGGTTGCCCCAGATTTAATACCATTTGGATTTGGGAATAGATTATTAAGTGTTTTAAGTCCTTTAATTCGAGATTCTTTAAGCCTTGTAGCTTCTGTGGCTGAACACATGCCAAGTTCTTGGAGTGTTTTTTATTAT
>JAUWDN010000303.1 GCA_030608765.1 Promethearchaeota archaeon | reverse complement strand
CCTACTAATATACCATGGCTTTCTCCAAACGAAGTGATTTTAAATATTTTTCCAAATGTGTTATCTCCCAATTTTATCATCTCAGCTATAAAAATTAAAGGATACAATCAATTATACGATATAATTAATATATTAAGAGTAGTTTTCACTTATTATTTTTTATGAATCTTTCTCCATCGTAATTCTAAGTTATAAAAAAATAAAGTTATAATCGAGGTTTTCCTTTATTTTTATTTAATAACTAATAGTATTAAATGTTGAAATATCCAAAATGAAACTTCGAATATCCCCCACAACGAGACTTCAAGGTGAAATTATTGCGCCACCTTCTAAAAGCTATTCTCATCGTGCTTTTATAGCTGCGAGCCTTGCTGAAGGAGTATCAATAATTAAAAACCCTTTAACTTCTGGTGATGTTAAGGTTACTATAGATTTTTTAAAGTCTTTGGGCCATAGAATTACGAAAGCATCAAACGATACATACATAGTTAAGAGATATGAAAGTTTAATTAAACAAATTAATCCATTATTCGACTGCAAAAATTCAGGTACTTCTATTAGGATATTTAGCGCGTTAGCTATGATGGTTAAAGGGGGTCTTTCTTTTTCGGGTGAATTTATTAAAAGAAGGAGACCACTTCTTCCATTATTAAATGCTTTGGAAAATATTGGCGGTAGCTATGACTTAACTGAAGAAACATTAACCATCAAGAGAAAAAATAAAAAATGTAGTACAATAGAAATTCAAGGAGATGTTAGCTCTCAGTTTGTTTCAGCTCTGTTGATGGTGTGCCCATTGTTAATTTGTAAAAAAACTAATCATATTACAGTTGAAATTACAACTCCTCTTATTTCCTATCCATATATAAATATAACTTTAAATGTTTTAAACTCATTTGGAATTAACATTCAAGAAAGTTTAAACGAACTGAAAGTTGGTAAATACCTAATCACATGTGGGCAGAAATATAGAGCCCAAACTTACGAAATACCTGGTGATTTTTCATCTATTTCTTTTATTTTAGCTGCGGCTATACTGTCTCCTGAAGACTCTAAGATCATTATAACTAATCTTAATTTTGACAAACCTCAAGGGGATCAAAAAATAATTAAGATTTTACAAGAGATGGGAGCAAATATCGAAGTTAATCGAGATAAAAATTCTATTACTGTTAATGGCAATCTAAAAAAATATCCATTAATTGGTTTGGATATTGATATCCGCGAAAATCCCGACTTATTCCCCATATTATCAATTATTGGCGCATTTGCTAAGGGTAAGACTGAATTATATAATGCTTCAAGTCTAAGAGATAAAGAAAGCGATAGAATATTAATAATTGCTAGAGAATTAGGTAAAATGGGGGTTGTAGTAGAGGAAAAAGAAGATAAGCTTACTATATATCATTGTGATAACTTAAAAGGTGCTAGCATAAATCACGAAAACGATCACAGAGTTGCTATGGCGTTTACCGTTGCTTGTTTATATGCTGAAGGCTTTTCTCAGATAGTGGATATCGAAATTGTGAAGGATTCTTATCCAAATTTTATTGAAGATATTAAAAAATTAGGTGCAAAAGTAGAATTAAAATAAATTATAAAACGAATTGTAAATTATCTAAATGATTTTTGCCTTCGAGCGCGAGCTTTTTTTCCACCGAAGTGTTTGGGCTCCGTTCTCCTCGAATCTCCTGATAGTAAAGATTCGTCATACTCTCTAAATGTTTTTTCAATAGTTTTTGTTCCAATAAATTTATTTATGGATTTAGCAATAGCAATACGGACGGCATCTGTTTGACCCATTGTCCCACCACCTTTTACGCGTATAGTGATATCACATTTTTCTAACTTGGGATGATCGATAACTTCGAAAACTTCTTGGATTCTCATTCTATCAATATCCGGTTCATAATTTTTTAGAGGGACGTTGTTAATTTTAATCTGTCCTTTCGCAGGATATTTTAATACGGCTCGAGCAATCGCCGTTTTTCTTTTACCCGAAGATTGAACTATTTTTGTTCTTTCAGACATGGTATTTAAGCCTCAATTTGTGTATTTTTCCATCCAATTCGAGAACAAAGGTTTTCTAAGGTAATAAATTTGTTATAGTACGAGAGTCTTTGCTTATCCGCATTAGGTATCTCGGTGGGAATTAACTTTTGATACCTATTCTGGAAGCGGTGTGGAATAACTCCGATATATACATGAACCCTTTTAAGTGCGTCCTTACCTCGGATTTTCTTTGTTGGGAGCATTTTTTTAATTATATTTCTCATAAAAGTGTCAGGTCGCCTTGGCCAGAAAGGGCCTCTTCTAGGATTTGTAGCAGTGCTAATATTGAGCTTAGATAAATATTTTTCATGAATATTTTGTTTAGTACCACTAATTATTGCTTTTTTAGCATTAATTATAACAATTTGTTCACCTAATAGCGCTTTCTTAGCTACTTGACTACATAACCTCCCTAGAATCTTGTTTGTTGCGTCTATTAACAGATATTCTTGCATTTAAATCTCTCTCGTTTTTAATTATCAGAAAAATACCTTTACTTCTTTTCCTTCAGGATTTTGTTCAAGCAATTCTTCAATTGACAAGAGTTTGCTCCCTGAAATTTCAATTTTTTTTCGAGCAGGTTTAGAA
>JAUWDN010000096.1 GCA_030608765.1 Promethearchaeota archaeon | reverse complement strand
ATTTAATTTTTAATTTTTTTTATTAAAATTAATATGTTTTACAATTATATAAAAGTTTTCACAAAAGTAGAATTTTGATTTCTAAAATTGGGAATTAAGAAAAGACTGCCTGATTTATGCTTTTTCTTCAAAATTTCGATTATCTAAAAAAAGAATTTTGTTCAAAACCTATTTTCGACCTATTCCAAATAGATGCCCTTTGTATACAAAAACTTGAGCTTCTTTGGCACCTGCTTTAAGTAATTCATCCTTAAAACCTTCTTCGGAGTAGAATTCTATATCTGTGTAAATATATTTGACCCATTTAGTAAAAATATTAAGAAACGCATGGTCTATGTCTGGCACATTTGTATAGCTGTGAATTATTACAACTCCACTCTCCTTAACAATTCTAAACGCTTCTGACAGAATAGACTCTTTAGATACATCTTTAAAATTAGTATTTCTGAAGTGATAAGGGACAAATACTCCATCAAAAAAATTATCCGATTCTCTGATGGTATTGCTAAACAAAGAAGTATTTTGAACATTCTCCAAGCCCAATTTAGAAATATTTTCAAAAGCCTCTTTATTAGATAAGATAAATAAATTCTTAGTTAATGTAGAAAAAATGTTTATACATTTAACATTAATAAAATTACTAAACCAGATATAAAGCATAGTTCCAAATTTCTTATCCTTCAAATCCGAGAGAACTTTTTCTTCAACTACTTCTTTAATGATCTCTGGTAGAAATTTACTCTGCTCAGCTTCAATTAATCCAAATTCAATGATATGTTTTAGAATTGTGTTAATAAGAATCTCGGTGTATTGAGTTGATTCTACGGATTCAACTTTATTTTTTTTATCGTAATTGAACTTAACTAGTCCTTTTTTCTCCAAATTGTCTAAACTATAATAAAGGCTTGAGCTAGAAAATTTTTTACTTGTCTGGAGAAATTTTTGAAATTTTTCCGCTCCAGCGGGAATATCACTAAAATCTGTGGATTCTGCTACCTTTTGCTTTTCCTTGCTTAAAAATTGCGAAATTTCGTTATATAAAAGATGTCTAACTACTGGTTTCGGGTGTTTTAACAATAATTGTAGCATTACCATATCAACTATAGATAGGTTGACAATATCTTTAATTGAAAAGCTGTCCATAGGTGTTTTATTCTCGTTTTGATCAGGCATAATTGTTAAATTTCTATAAATATATTTCCTTTCTCTAATCAACAAATAATTAACTTTTATTATTAAATTTTATTCTTGGGAATCATTATTTCCAAATTTTTTATGGCACCAAAATTTTCTGGAACAACGATCAATAATTTATGTTAAACAACCTTAGAAGGTTTAAACCGTGGTAAAAAGCAGTTTTAACAGAACATTCTTATATATTATATTATTAAACCTTAATATGTTGAAAAATTTTCCGCTTAATATCAAAGGTTTCCATCCGTTTGGGGATTTGATTGGTTTAAAATTTACGAAAGTCGAAATAGGATATTCTCAATGCTCTTTAGAGGTTGTTGACAAATTGTTAAATCCTCACAAAGTAGTACATGGAGGGGTGTTATATTCGATGGCAGATACGGGTATGGGGGCAGCAGCGTATAGCGCTTTAGGTAAAAATGAACTTTGTGCAACAATTGAAATCAAAATTAATTATTTTAAAGCTACTAAGGCTGGTGTGCTTACTTGCAATACAAAAGTAATACATCAAGGCAAAAAAATTGTTACAATGGACTCTGAAATATTAACCGACGGTCAAATTGTAGCAAAAGCTATAGGAACTTATTCGATATTTAAAATTAAAGATAAAAAGGAAGAAATTGGGGATTAATAAGCATTTCATTGCTGATATATCGTGCTAAAGATCGGATTTTGGGTGTTTGGGTTGTTTTGACAAGCCTGATTTACAATTATCGGAGTCGGAAGAAAAAATCCAATTAGAAATGAGTCATAAAAAGCTTTAAATAGAATGAAGACAAAATTGTTAATGTATATTTATAGATATTAATCCAATACATTCAAACAACCTAAAAAAAAAGAATTTTGTGAGATTAATGGTAAAAGTAGGAGCAATCGTAGGCATAATTGGGTCAACACTTTTTTTAATAGTAGGACTATATTCGATTTCAATGGCTCGTTTTTTTTACACTCCTCTAGGTTTTCCAATTATTATATATTATATCACAGGGATCGCAACTATAACTTTAAGCGTATGCTGTATTGTAGGGTCAGTTTTAGTTTTTAGAGACCTTAATATAGCAGGATATATAATTTTGTTGATTGCTGGAATAGCTGGGATCATTGGTACGTTTATCCCTATATATGTTTACGATGATGGATGGAGTTTACGATTTTTTTATTTAGTTAACACAGCTCTATATGGTGACCTAGTATTAATAGTACTTGGTGGAATACTTGGTTTCGCTATAGTTGAAAAAAAAAAGAGGAAAGATGACTAGATTATAAAAATGGAATTTTTTTTTTTACTTTTTACTTTATTTAACTTTTAATATCTTTTGAGAAATATGCCCAAGTTACGAGGATAAACAGATAAATAGTAGCCTAATCCATGTTCTTCAATTTTACTTCTGGTTTCCTCAGGTAAGTCCTCTACGGCCGTTCCGCTCAAGAGCAATTTTGTCTCTTCCTCGCTAAAAGATGGTCCAGGTTCGGTCCAATTTATAACATTCTCGTTTGCAGGGCACACATTTTGGCAATGAAGGCAACCAACCAAACAATTATGCCACGAAGGATCGATCCAGTCCGGAAAGGGTACATCAACTGGATGTTCGTTATGAAAAGTTAAACACCGTTCGGCGCGTAAAAGAAACTTATCATTAGGAATCGCTCCAGTAGGACATTTTCGGACGCAAGCAGAACACTCTTTGCATAGATCCATCATTCGTAATTCTTGCCAACCATTATGTTCGTAAGGGAAATCGGAGTAAAACGTAAACAAGCGATGAAAACTACCCATTCCTCGTACGTATGTAATATTATTTCTACCGTATTCAGCTAATCCGGCACGTACAGCTAACGTTTTTTGAGGTAGACGAGCAAATTCTACGCTATAGCCGCTCGGTTTTAATAAGTCGGTTAAAAATGCCTTGGTTTCGTTGATTAACGCCCGACCATGTAAATAAGTTGGTGGTATTTTCACAGGCACTTCTTTATTTTTCCAATTAAAAACGATTTCGTATTGTGGTTGTGGCATTGCTACCATAAAAAGAGATTTTACCTCACCAAAAGCCGTTTTAGGTTCAAAATCAAAATATTTTTTGTATTCTTCGTAAAAATCTGGATCTAAAAGCTTCTGATCGTTAAATTTTTTAACAGAATTTTGTAAATCGGGAATATATCTAGCTGAGACAATTTTGCCTTTATAACCCTTAGCATCTAATTTTTCGTAGAAATCTTGTATTACATTATTTTCATTCATCGTTGCTTATCCTCATTTATGAATTTTCAATAATCCGTGTATCTTTATAAAACTAGAGATTAGTCATTTTCTCGCTTATCTCCCATAACTTTTTAGCATACTCTTCGTTATAAGATTCTTTAGAAGAAGGTTTTTCTTTCTTTTTAGCGTAATATTTTCCTGTAATTCCCTCCACTTCAGGTGAAGAGGCTAAGAAAATCGAAGTTTCAGCACCAACTTCTGGGGTTTTAAAGAATTTTTTTGCGAATCCTTGACTGGTTGAAGATCGATCTCGACCTAAATTAGTATTAATAAGCCCAGGATGGAGCACATTTATGGTAACATTAGAACCTTCTAATCTTCTACTTAGTTCATAAGATACTAGAGTCATAGCTAATTTTGAACTTCCGTACAACCCCATAAGCCGTCCTTTCTTGTTTTCCCTTTGTAAATCTTCAAAATCTATCTTTCCCATTCTATGCGCTGCTGAACCTACATTAACGATGCGACTTGGTGCTGATTTCTTCAACATATCAAGTAATAGATTAGTCAGCAAAAAAGGTGCAAGGTGATTTACGGCAAAATTTATTTCAAATCCATCTACAGATTGGGTCTTTTTTGATAACATAACTCCAGCGTTATTTATTAAAACATGTAGATCTTGATATTTTCTTTTGAATTCTGCCACGAAATTACGGATTTCCTTCTGAGATGACAAATCACATAAAATTAAATCCACGTTATTGTTACCCGTGAGTTCGATTATCTCTTTTTGCGCTGATTCTCCACGTTCTTTATCACGACATAGTAATACTAATGTAGCGTTCATTTTTGCCAATTCAATAGCTGTAACTTTACCAATACCTGAATTTGCGCCCGTAATTATACAAGTCTTTCCTTCCATACTCATAATTTATATTTTCAACTCGATTAATGCGATAACCCTAAATCCTAATAGCAGATAAACTTCCAAATATTGTAAGATTTATCAATTTTTTACCTATATCTAATAAGTCGAAGTTGTATTTCAAAAAGAAAAAAAGTGGAAAAAAAGGGGATTCTGAAGTTCAATCATCGAGTTTAGGAGCGATTGCGGAATATGAGGATACTTGTTTCTGAAGCATCTTAAAAGCATTGGATGAAGTCGAAAAGGTTTTTGCATTATAATTTTCAACCAAATCTATGAGTTCTTCGTCAAAAATTCTTACAAATATCTCTATATGAGGATAACGCAAATTTAGCTTGGATGTTAGATAAAGCGATTCATCAAACTCTGAATCTTGTTTCCAACAAATAAATGCTTGAGTTACTTCCTCTAACTTCACATGAGCTCGTATATCACTTAAAAAACATGCGAACTCGTTTATAATATGTAATTGATCATTTACTTTAAATTCAATACCATCGTGCTCGTCATCAAAAAGGAACACTTCCCGATCGGGTTGTAAAGAAATATCATAAGCAATTCGATGAGTCAAACTATCTCGTCCAATCACGAGAGCGCAACCTTTTTTAACTTTGATCCACTCTTGAATGCCATCCATCGCCCATTTTGATGTAGAAAAAGGAATAGCGTTTAACGGGGGCTGTTTGAGATACTCTTGTACGTGATCTTCAAAAGCGCGTACGTAAATTGGGCATTCCTTGTTGACTCTGCGAATTTTCTCTGTGCAGATTATCGCAATTCTAGCGTCATCAATACCAATAAAAACTTCTTTTGCTCGCTTTATACTCCCAAACGAGAGATTGGTTATTTCAGTAGGGTCACCAACAACTACTGGACAACCCGTATTAATTAAATCTTCGACTAATTCTTCGTTATCTTCTATGATACAAAAGGATTCCTTATTAGCAATACAAAATTCAACAATCCTTTCTGATAAGTGATGATATCCAATTATAACAGTATGGTTGCGCTTGTGCTTAGCAAGGATTCTACTAGTTACGATGGGATTATACTTCTCCAACATTTCACCCATAATAAAGCCAAAAACGATTACTTCTAACAAAATTGGCCATACTAGTGAGTAAAAATTAGTAAAATCTCCTGCGTTCTCTGGGCGTCTAATAGTTAAAGAAAATAGGACGTATTCCCAGAAATTGTGATTAGGTTCGATAACGAGAAAAACAGAAAAACCCGCAAACCAAAATAAAAACAGAAAAATAAATTGCACTTTGTATTGTTTAAGCTTTAACTCAATCTCAATAAACATGTTTAGGACACTCATAAAATAAGATAAAACACTCCACTATAAAAAAGATTTGAAAAGCAATCTATCAGAATTAGTATAATTATCTTTTCGAATACCGAAACTATATTAAAACGGAGAATCATATTACATTTGTATTAA
>JAUWDN010000106.1 GCA_030608765.1 Promethearchaeota archaeon | reverse complement strand
AAAGAATAGTTTAAAGCAACAGGATTGCTTCCAGTAAAATTAGTTGAGAGGAAATCTCCCCAAAGTTTAGGAAACGCAACAAATAACACAAAATTTGATAAAACAGGTAAGAAAACTCCAACTAATCTTATAATACTTTTTAAAAAATCGATTTCTAGCTTTCTTTTTTCTAAGTCAAAATGAAGTATTAACAGGAATGGGATTAATAAGAGCGATGTTGGTTTAATTATAATGCTAATCCCTAAAATAACACTTCCAACAAACTGCCATGAATTCTTTTTGTAATAAAGGAAAATGAATAACGATGTTAAAATAAAAAACGTAACGAATAAATTTATCTGGCCATAAACATAGTTTAAAATGTGTGGTACTCCCATTAAATAGAAACTAAGATACAATATTATTCTTTTATCGTCTCTTTCATGATCTTGACCTCGTACTACTTTAATGATTTTATATAGAATCAAGCAGATTAGGATATTAAGAATAAAATTAAGACAATTAAAAAGTATAAAAGCTAAACCGAAATTTAAGAAAGAAAACGGAATAAAAATCAATGCAGACAAAGGAAAATACCTAAAATCCCATATATAATTCGTTTGGTTATACAAATTTTCGATATCTGTGAGAAAAATCCTCCCTGATTTGTAAAATATGGCGAAATCATTTAGTTGATAAAAAAATAGGAAAAATAAAATAGTTGACAAAGTTAAGTAAATTATTTGAGTTAAAATAGCAAAACGGAACATTTTAACTTTCCAGAACTCCTTTAACTTTCCAAATATTCGCGAGAATAAGGATAATAATGTCATTTACTATTTCTTACATCACTCTTGTTATAAGATTTAGAATTAGTCCATAACAATTAAATTTTTTAAATTCGAAAAAATAACTACTATCAAACATCTAATTTATGAATAAAATTGGTTTCTAAAGAATGAAATTAATAAGCACTCCAGAAGAAAGGTTTGAAAACCTTCCCGATTTTCCGTTTGAACCGCATTTTATAAAAGTTGATGGAATCAATATCCATTATTTAGATGAAGGTTCCAATCAAACAGAAGTTATTTTACTAATGCATGGTGAACCATCGTGGTGTTTTTTGTATAGACATATGATTCCAATATTAATTAAAGAAGGTTATAGGGTTCTTGCTCCAGATTTAGTAGGATTTGGACGATCTGACAAACCAACTGAACAAACTGACCATACTTACAAAAAACATGTAGAGTGGATAACAAAATGGCTTAAAATACTAGATCTAAAGGATATTACTTTATTTTGTCAGGATTGGGGGTCTTTAATAGGTTTAAGACTTGCGATTGAAAACCAAGATCGTTTTAGTAGAATTGTGTTATCAAATGGTGGATTACCAACTGGAGAACAACGAATGCCTGAAGCTTTTATGAATTGGCGTGAGTTTTCTAGAACTTCACCTTCATTTGACATAAAATTTATTATACAGGGTGGGACAAAAACTAAATTAAATAAAGAGATTTTAAACGGATACGATTCCCCCTTCCCAGATGATACATTTAAAGCGGGGGCTCGTATTTTACCCTCTTTAGTCCCAATCAGTACCGATGATCCCGAGTACGAAAATAATAAAAAAGCGATTGAGCAATTCAAACAATGGGAAAAGCCCTTCCTGACAGCATTTTCTGATAGCGATCCAATAACTAAAGGAGGAGATAGATTTTGGCAAGATTATATTCCTGGGGCTGATGGACAAAATCATACTACAATCAAAAACGCAAGTCACTTCGTTCAAGAGGATAAAGGTCCTGAACTGGCAAATCTTATTGTAAAATTTATCATAAACAATCCTTAATCTACAGAAAAAAGATAAATATCCTTAAATGATTCAATTTCATAAATTAATAAAAAAAGATAGTAGATATGTCATTGATCAAAACAAGTGAAAATAAACCAGTTTTTGGAGTAATAATCGGTAACAGAGATGCTTTTCCAGATAATCTCGCTAAACAAGGACGATTAGAAATTATAAGTGTATTGGAAGAATTAGGATATAATTGCGTTATTCTAAATGATAATGACACTAAGTTTGGAGTAGTAGAAACTTATTCAGATGCCAAAAAATGTGCAGAACTATTTAAGGAAAATAAGGAACATATAATAGGCATCATCATAGTTTTACCAAATTTCGGAGACGAAAAAGGCATTGTTAACACTTTAAAATTATCTGAATTGAACGTACCAATTCTTATTCAGGCGTCTTCTGATGAAATTGAAAAAATGGGGAGAAAGTACAGAAGAGATGCTTTTTGCGGAAAAATATCCGTATGTAGCGTATTGTACCAGCATGGAATTCCATTTACCTTAACTAAAACGCATACTTGTTCTATTACATCTAAGCTATTTAAAGTTGATATACTTAAATTCGCGGGGGTATGTAAAATTGTAAAAAAACTTAAAAACGTAAGATTTGGACAGATTGGAACTAGACCCAACGCTTTTGAAACCGTTAGATACAGCGAAAAGATTTTGGAATTCCACGGTATAACCATAGAACCAATCGATTTATCTGAAATATTTGGAAAAATTCGCAGGTTGGACGATGGCGATTCAAAGGTAAAAGAAAAAATTGAATTCATAAAAAATTACACACCAACTACTTCGTTTCCAGAAGAAGGATTGTTAAAATTAGCAAAGTTGGCTGTTGTTGTAGAAAAGTGGGTCATAGAAAATGAATTAGATGGATTTGCATTCCAATGCTGGCCTTCTATTCAAGACAATTTTGGAATTGTACCATGCGCCATCATGAGCATGTTTAGCGAAGGATTGATTCCCGCTGCTTGTGAAGTGGATATTTCGGGATTAATTGGCATGTATATCTTACAACTAGCTACCGATACGCCCTCGGCCATTTTAGATTGGAATAACAATTACGGTGACGATCCGAACAAAATAGTGCTTTTCCATTGTAGCAATCTTCCAAAATCGTTTTTTAAAGACACCAAAATGACAATACACCCAATTATCTCCGATCTCAAAGGAGACGATCTTAGTTTTGGAGCTATTCAAGGCAGAATTAAATCTGAGCCCTGTACATTATTAAGGATCGAAACGGACGATCTTTACGGAGAAATCAAAGCACTATTAGTAGAGGGTAAATATACAGAAGATCCCTTAGAAACTTTTGGGGGTTATGGGGTAATTGAAATTCCCAATTTGCAAGATGTTTTAAAAGTAATATGTAAAGAAGGTTTCGCTCACCATGTAGCCGCGTCGCTAAATACAGTTGGGGATATCATATCTGAAGCTCTTTCAAACTATTTAGGATGGAATTTAATTTACCCAAAATAAATCTGATTCACTTCTTTTTTATTTTCAAATCTTTTTCGAAAAAGCCTGATGTAATTATTTTCTCTTTTTCCTCGTCAAGATGTGCGTAAGCTTCATTAAAGCTATTTAAGTTTGTAGGTTTTTTTTCATTTTTTCTAATGTTAAGTAATCTTTTTCGGGTCAAGTAAATTGAGTATTCAGATATATCACATCCTATCCACCTTCTATTCAATTTATCAGCAACCATTAATGTAGTTCCAGAGCCACAGAAAAAATCAGCTACTAGGTCTCCTTTGTTACTGCCAATTTTAATTATCCTTTCAAGCAAGTCGTGGTGTTTTTGGGTAGGAAAACCTGTCCACTCCTTTGAAGCAGGTTGCATGCATGGTATTTTCCAGACATCGTCTAACTTTTTGTCTGTTACTGTTCGATATATTACGTGACCGTTTTCATCCTTAACATTTTTTAATACCCCATTAACCATTTTACGTTTAAGTTGTTTAACGGGTTTTTTACGGGGGATTCTTTCTTCATTAAAAGTAAAATCCGATGATTTAGAATAAACCAAAATATTATCGTGTGCCCGTGGAAGATTTTTTTTTCCAGCAGAATATTTATTGTAATAGTACCAGATAATTTCATTTATGAATCGATTCTTTCCAAAAATTTCGTCTAAAATTAATTTAATGTAATGACTTGCGTGCCAATCTAAATGAATAAAAATTAAACCCCTTTTAGATAATAACTTCTTAAAAATAACAATCCTCTCATATAACATTTGTAAATACGAGTCTATGTCCTTATTCCAACAATCAAAATAAGCTATTGAATCGTATTGAGTGTCTCCTTCTAAAATACTTATGTTGTAATTGGACCCCGAAAAGAAAGGGGGGTCGATGTAAATCAAATCAATCTTTTCTTCGAAATTATTCAGTAAGTGATATGATACATTTAAATTATCACCCCAAAATAATAGGTTTTTCCAACCTTGGTTGTTAATCGCCTCATTATTTTGAAAAACAACTTTAATTCTTTTATAATAATCTCTGTATGTTGTTTTTAATTTAGAAATATTTTTTAAAAAATCCTTTTTGTTTTCCCAGATTAGCTTTACCATTATTAATCATTAATTTAGGGTTAAAAAGAATTAAAGAATTGATAAATTAAATATCTTTATTGTAATAAATGTCATTGAAATCAGGATACTTATGGTTATAATAATATAAAACATTAGGTGAATGATATGCACTTTTTTGTTTTTCTTCTCATCTAAAGATCTTGTAGAATAAAATATTTTATTCAAAATTGCCGCAGATAATCCGATTGTTAACATCAATAACGCGTTTCCTTCGTTAATTAAACTTTTATAAAACGCAGTTGCTACAAATAGAGAGGAAGCACCACCGGAAAGTAACCCGATTCCAAATACAATAAAATAATAAGTAAGAATATTTAATTCAAAAAAACTTAACAAGATTGATAAAACTAATCCAATCAAGTATGTTCCTGCAAAAATTAAAGCACTTTTAATTGAAAGAGGATTTTTTATTTTTTCCAGAGTTAATTGAGTTTCCTTATTTCTTAAAATTAAAAACGACCCAATTAAACCTATAATTGATGTAACTAAAATAGGATAAACAGCATAACCTAATAAAGTAGGAGTGATCGCTAAAACGATAAGCATTCTTATTAGCATAGTTTGAATAACAAGCCAAACTGATGAGGAAGATGCGCCAGCTTCAGCTAACTCAACGGTTGTAGCCTCGCTGTGAGCAAAACCTCCCAAAAATGAGAGGTAATACAGATTTTTTTCAGTTGTACTTTTTAATAAAAAATAACTAAAATATTTTATTGCTAAAATTACGATAAATATTACTATTATTGATTTAACAACAATACCGAAAACTTGAAGGTTATCTGGAATTAGAATATAAAGTAAAACTACGATTGCAATAAACTCAACGGTTCCAGTCCATTCAATTTCCTTCAATTTTCTGATTTTATTAAACTGCTTTTTTGTGGATAGGATAATTAAAAATATAACTGAAATGGTAATAGCAAGATACTCATTATAATAACACAATATACCAACAATCATTGCCAATATCATTGATAGAGTAGTTGTGTACCCTGGATCATTTTCCCGAAATAATCTATATATAGATCCAATCAACAAAAAAATGATCATTCCGCCAAAAAATAATATAATTAGAATAAATCCTTCAGATACAGGTAAAAATA
>JAUWDN010000230.1 GCA_030608765.1 Promethearchaeota archaeon | reverse complement strand
ATAACATAAACTTCTCCCACTGCGACTTGGTTCTAATCTTTCAATTCTAAGTTTTGCTGTTTTTGTCATTATCTTGTTATTCATTTTATCCGAAATTGTATTTCTATTTTTTCTATTTAAAAAGAAATAATGATTATTTATCTCTTTTTGCTTTATTTATTATAACGAGTCAACTTAACTTGACATAAGTTTTATTTAAAATTCAAATTTTGAAGTGTAGTTTAATAAAAATATTGGCTTCCTTACTAACAACTGTAATTGCTAATTCTAAGTAAATCTGGTAGAAAAATAAGATTGAGCCAAAGTTTTAGAATTTAATAGAAGTTAAATTAGTTCAATATTAAGGTGTTTTGCCAAGTACAATTTAAAATCCTTCAAAATTTTGTCTTCTTCAATTAAATTATCAGATTGTTTTTTAATAAATGACTTCCTATATTCTAAAATTGCTTTTTTAGAAATATGATATTTTGGATTTTTTAGTAGTTCTCCAACGTATTTACGCGTGATTAAATCTATCTTCTCCCGAATTGAAATAGAAGATATTTTTTTTAATGGATCTTTACATTTTATTTGTTCTTGAAGATTTAAAGCTAATTTATCAGTCAAATTCTCTATAAATTGAACTGTATCCCTCGTTTGATTAATATCGTAAGTTTCGTATGGAGTATCCCATTTATATTTATCAAAGTTATCGAATTTGTTGTAAATATTCTCAATAACTTCATTAGGTATTGGTTTTCCTCTTTCTTCATTCCTTTTCACACAAAGTCTAAGCGGAGTTGAGATATGTATAATATAAAATTTGATGTTTAAACTATCAGCTATTAATTTTAAATCGTGTCGCATGCTTGAATAGTAATTTAGGTCGTCACTGATAACAATATAACCCTTATTAAGGTGTTTTCTTACTGATAGTATATTTTTTTCTCGTATTTGAGGTTCATTTTTAAAATCAAAGCTGTTTGGGAAAACTTTTTCCCTTATTATGTCAGGATCGATAACTTTTACTTTATTATGAAATTTTAATTCTAATTCCTCTTTAAGTTTAAAAGCAAAAGTAGACTTTCCCGATGCAGGTAATCCTACTAAAATAATTAGAAAGTTTGAGTTATTGCTCAACTAGATCATCTTCACTAAAAGTTCTTATGAGTTGAATTTTTTGTTTTCTCGTAAAAGTCTTAATTTCTAACTCTCGTTTCATAGCACCACTTCTTTCGGAATACGTTTCAAAATACTTAAGTGATATACTCTTCTTTCCCCGACAAAATCTAGCTCCTATCCCCTTTTTATGTTCTTCTAATCTTCTATACAGATTATTAGTGTATCCTGTATAGAAACTTTTTCTGTTATTTTTCGCGATTGTTTCTAAAATATAGACATAATAAAGGGACATACCAGAATCACTATTTATAAGATACATTTTCTACTATTTATTTTTTGTGGCAGATCCCTAGCCCTTTATTGTTGTTAAATGAGAGTAAGTAATTTCTCTATATAGATTTTAAATTTGCCAATTTAAACAATTAAAAATTAAATTTATTAATAAAAACTTTTATAATTTTAAAAGGAAGTTGTAGGTTTTTTTGGTGAGTTACTTTTCCTCTAGGTATTTGTCTAATTAAGTGGGATGAGGTTCTTGGTGGAAACATATACATGAAGTTTCCGGAAAATTTAGTAATTCTGGATAATATAGTGCAACAGATTCAAATTTCACATAATTTTGTGGAATCCTACATCACTATTGAGGAAAAGGATTGGAACTCAATTTCGTATTACAACGAAAACAAAGAAATAATTATCGTTTTAGTCTTAGATAAATACGATGATAGTTCAGATTACACTGTTATTTTAGATGAATTTAAGAAAGAACTAGAGTTAGAATTAAAAGAAGATAATCTCAAAGAGCACTTGGAACGAATATATAACCTTTCCTTAAATGTATTTAGGACCAGAGATGAAGTAATAGGAAAAATTAGCAACGAAGTAGCTCACTTAAAAACCACGGAATACGATTTAAAAAGAAGATTCGAGAAGATAATGGAATCAAATCATCTTAAAGTTAAAAGCAAAATTCAATTCTTATTAGCCATCAATAATGAGTTGGAATATAAAGACTTAAAAGATTCTATAAACACCAGTAAAAATTGGCTAGATACTGTTCTGAAGACTCTTTCAAAAAATAAAGTCATTGGCTATAATAGTGAAAAAAACACTTATTTCCTTATTGTTTGATTATATTGAAACCCTCTTTTATAAAGAATTAGATTATTAAAAAGGCTTTTATTTTAATTATTATTCCTTTAAAATTTATTTTGAAAATATTCGTGTTAAAATTATGAACCTTTCAGAAGAGGAACAAAACGAAGTTCTAAAAGTGATGAAATCTCAAATGTTAACGCTGCTACATGGTGAATTTGTTAAAAAGTTTGAAGAAGAATTCGCTCGTTACATAGGTGTAAAACATGCAATCGCTGTTAATACTGGGACAGCAGCACTCCATATTGCCATCGCAGCCTTAGATATTGGTCCAGGAGATGAGGTAATAGTTCCACCCTTTACGTTTATTGCGACTGCAAGTTCCGTCCTCCATAATAATGCAATTCCTATATTTGCTGATATTGATGATAAATCCTACACTTTGGATCCAGATTCCGTTAAGGATAAAATAACTGATAAAACTAAGGCAATAATTCCTGTTCATTTAGCGGGAATTGGTGCAGATATGAATGCTATTATTGATGTAGCTAAAGATAATAAAATCCACATCATAGAAGACGCCGCTCAATCCATTGGAACAAAATGTTATGATAAAAAAGTCGGAGCCATAGGGCGTCTCGGATGTTTTAGTTTTTATCCTTCTAAAAATATGACTACGGGAGAAGGAGGTATGATTACTACTAACGACGATGCGTTAGCTGAACAGTGTCGATTATTAAGACATCATGGCGAACCTGAGTGGTACGTATATAATAGATTAGGTTATAATTATAGAATGACCGAAATTCAAGGTGCAATTGGAAGAGTACAGTTAAAAAGACTAAATGGTTTTATTGAGAGTAGAAATAAGAATGCTCGATATTTATCAAAAGCAACTTCTGATATTACAGGAATAGATCCACCTTTTATACCTGATTATTGCGAACCTGCATTTAATTATTGGATTGGACGCATCATCCCTGATATATTAGGATTGACGAAACCTCAGTTCCTAAAAGCATTTCCTAGGAGTAAAGTGCTGTATCCAAAACCCCTTTATAAAACCAAATTATTTCAGGAAAAAATAGCATATTCAAACGGATGCCCATGGTCTTGCCCTTTTTATGGTAAGGAAATTGACTACAATAAAGTTAATTTGCCAAGAGTAGAAAAGATTACTCAAGAAATATTTGCATTAGATATCCATCCTAATATTTCAAAAGAAATGCTTAACGAGAACATTGAAATAATGAAACATTTAGCACAAAAATAGTCCATGGAATCTTTAATTTATGAAAAGAATTATCATACAGGTATATGGGCTTGTACAAGGAGTATTTTTTCG
>JAUWDN010000268.1 GCA_030608765.1 Promethearchaeota archaeon | reverse complement strand
AGAAATACGCTTCAAAACAAATGGATAAGAAATCTTACGAAAAACGAGTTAGTCAATTGAAGACTGATTTGAAAACAACCCAAAATAAAATTGAAGAAATTGATGGACAGCTATAAACTTTAATTTTTTGGTTTAAAATCGTCAGGAACATATGGTTGAGCGTATTTGTTAACAATTTCGAAAAACTCCTTGTCACCGACACCCTTAGAAATTTTCTCCAGTTCTTGTTTTATAATATTGAACGACTTTCTTAAATCTTTTTTAGAGGTCTCTTCGTGTTTCCTTTTCACTTCGGTAACAATTTTTTTAATGATATCCTCTGGAACATTTAAATCTAAAACCTTAAGCTTACTTTGTAGTGCGTTCAAGATGGATTTTGAGCCTGAAAACTTACCCAAATAGAACTTTCTTCTTCTCCCTACTATATGAGGGTTAATAGGTTCATAGGTTAACGGATGTGCTAAAATTGCAGCTATATGTAATCCACTTTCGTGAGCAAAAGCGTGTTCTCCTACGATAGCTTTATTTAACGCTAATGGTTGGCAAAAATATTTCTCACAAACTTCGCTAAGTTCAGGAAGTCGCGTCAAATCTATACCCGTATCAACACCCATCCGTTCCAGAATTGTGACGACTTCTTCTAAGGCTGCATTTCCTGCTCTTTCACCATACCCATTAATACAAGTGTGAGGATACGTACAACCTTCAAATACTCCAGTGATAGTATTAGCAACAGCCAAACCAAAATCATTGTGAGTATGAATACCTATAGGGATCTCTTTCTTAAGGGGGGCTATAATCTCATTTTTAATTCGGCTGATCAGATGTGAAGTAGAAGCGGGAGTTAAAATCCCAACTGTGTCTCCAAGGACAATTCTTTCAGCTCCAGATTCAATAGCTGTATGAAAAACATTTTTTAAATGGTTAAAATCGCATCTCGTTCCATCTTCAGAGACCCAATTGACACGAAAACCATTATCTATTGCATATTGAATAGCTACTCTGATCATCTCCAATTGTTCTTCTGGTTTTTGCTTCATGGTTTTCCTAAAAATTGGAGAGATTGGCATAAAAATAACGATTTCTTTTAAATCTGTCTCGATACACGCGTCAATATCTTCTTTCCTAGGACGAGCAATTCCCAATATATCCGCACTAAGATTCTCGTTAACGATTGTTTTAACAATTTTCTTTTCTGATTTTGAAACCGCTGGAAACCCAACGGCAATTAATTTTACTCCAACTTCGTCCAATAATTTTGCTAAATGGATTTTTTCGTCCAAAGTAAGATACACAGTAGGACTTTGCTCACCATCCCGTAATGTCTCATCCCAAATAAAGACTTGAGATGGAACATCAAGTTTCTGCTCCTTTAAGGCTATCTTATTGTAATCAACTAATAGATCTTCAAGTTCTTCTTTTGTAAATTTATAGCTCATCTTTGATTACCAGTTGACATTAATTATTAATAGTAAAAATTATCTAAAACAAATAAAATATTATAATTTGATTCCTATTTAATAAGTTTATTCTAAGTGTTCAACCAAAAGATTGTGTTAGATTTAAATATAACCTTATCTAATATAGAAACATTCAATTATACAATTTTAGCGAAATTAAAATGAATGAATTTAATCACAAAATCCTAGTAGCATTTGTAGACAAATATGGGTATGTTAGCGAAATTGCTGATACTATGTCAAGAATATTCAGAGAGTCAGGTTTAAAGGTTGATCTTGTAGATTTAAGACGTATAAGGCAGAAAAAATGGCCACCCATAAATAATTATGCGGGGGTTATATTAATTTCTGCTGGGAGAACAAAAGTGTTTAGTTTTTGGACTGGCAGAGCTAGAAAATTCGCTATTTATGTAGCTCCTTATGAAAAGGAAAAAGTAATTGGATTCTTCAGGAGTGATCCATGGGAATATCTAGGTTTAGTAGATCCAGTTCATACAAAAGAAAAATTCGGTAAAAGTATCTTAAAGATATGTAATTTCATTCCTGATTATTATGAAGATTTTGGACCTGTTCTAGATTTTTCCCGGAGGTCAAAAGTAAAACGCGATGACAGAAAAACATTAAAAAGTTACGTAAAAACACTAGTAAAAGTAACTGGATTAGAATTTGAATATAAGGGCTTCAATGATTTTCGAGATTGGAATCGAATTGAAGAAGTAAGTAAAGAAATTATCGAACAACTGCAAAAGGGAAAGCCTTGTGCGTCATGTGGGAGTATAGTCCCAATTGAGGTTGAATTTTGTAAGAATTGTGGAAATAAAATGTAATCTGTGAGGATGAAATAAATTGGATTTCGTAACCTTTAGAGATAAAAAATATAATGTGAAAAAAGGAACATTATCATTGAAGAACAAAGGAATTAATAGTATTACTGAAATAAAAGGGCTTGAAAATTTCCCTGCTATGAAGATATTGGATTTATCCAAAAATAATATCTCAGAAATCTCTGGTCTTGATCATATGGAAAATATTTTTAATTTAGACCTTTCAAATAATAAAATTAGTGAGATTAAAGGATTGGATAATCTTAGGAATTTGAGATTTTTAAGGCTTTCAAATAACTTAATACAAGAGATAAAAGGACTAGATTCTCTGAAAAGTTTATTGACTCTTTACCTGAATGGAAACCAAATTGAAGAGATCAAAGGTTTAGACAACTTAAGAAATTTAAATGCTTTATATCTCGCCGGTAATAACATTACTGAAGCTAAGGGGATTGAAAACCTTCATAATTTAAAAAGATTTGACATTGGAGCTACTTCGAAACTTTCAAAGGAGCAAATACAAAAGCTAAAAAAGGGAGGGATTCATACCAAAGATCAGGACTATTTTGGTAAACGATTTGCTAAGCAGTTCATGTGGTATTGTATTGGAATCGTCATAGCGAGTGCAATCTTTGCAGCAGCATATAATGTTATTATCGAAGCCCCCCCCATAAATTTCTGGCCAACATTCGGAGTCAGCTTTGTATTATTGTTTATCTTTTCTCCACTTCTTTACTGTGTAGGAAAAGCATACAGTGGATATTGAAAACCTAGCAAAAAGAAACTGGATTAGAATTTGAATATAAGGGCTTCAATGATTTTCGAGATTGGAATCGGATTGAAGAAGTAAG
>JAUWDN010000192.1 GCA_030608765.1 Promethearchaeota archaeon | reverse complement strand
CTTTTCATTCACTTTACCCCCAAGTTTTCTGCATTTGGAGGGATAAGTAGTAAAGATTTAGCAAAACTAGCAAATAGTTTTCCAGATTTACAAATTATACTTGGACATGCTGGATTAGCAATGGAATTTGCTATAGACTTTGGTTTGAGTCTAAAACAATATAAAAACATATACTTTGAAACCTCCTGTTCTATACCTTATGCTATATTAAGTTTAATAAAGACCGTTGGCCATAAACGGTTGTTATTTGGCTCAGATGCGCCAGTTACTAACCCTTTGAAGCTTGAAATTGATAAAATATTGTGTTTACCCATTACGAAAGATCAAAAGCAAGATATTTTCTATAACAATACTGCCAACTTAATTGGAATGTAAATCAATGTATAGCAACACTTTTTATATTTTTTAGATAATCTTCCAATTCTTCAACTGATTTTTTATTCTTATTAACAATTTTATTTATTATCATCTTCAAACTAATTGTCGAAAAATTAATTTGAGATTAAGTCAATTATTCTTGTTTTAATAATATATTATATAAGGGTAATTGTGTAATTTAATAGTATAATTAAGTTAAAAATTAATTGAGTGGATAGTGTGAAAAATTTAGGGGATGAGAATAACTACGCAGAAAGTAATAATTGGGATGTTGTAGATGTTTCAAAGGTTAACGACAAAATTATTAGAAAGCTATTAGATTATCTGAAATATGATATCTCGGATAAATTTTTCATTTCCTTTGAAAGTCTGTTAAAACTGGGAAATAAAGTTCCAGAAGCAACAATCAAAAATATTATTAGTGAACTAGAACAGACTCACAACTTTAAGAAAGAATTATTTCAATTTATTTTAACCTTTATAAAGGATGAAACCGTTGAGTATCATTTGTTACCGCAAATTTATAGTCCAGATTTTATTGTTAGGGCACGAGCAGTAATGAAGATTAAAGAAAACAATGATGTGAGATATTTAAAATTCCTTCTTCCGCTTTTAGACGACCCTGATGACTCTGTAAGGTGGAGCGCAATAAAATTCTTATCCCAACATATAGATAATCCAATAATCCATTATGAATTAAAAAAACATCTAAATAAGGAATTAAACCCCATCATTTCTGAAAACTTGAAAGAAGTTTTTGAAAAGGAATAAAAAATTGTTCTTGAAGATACTCTTTATTTTATCGTCTATATTATCTATTCTTTAACTTTTAAATTTCAATAAAAAGTAAAGAATTAAATTATAATATTTCTATTATAAATAGGATTTACGACCCAAAATATTAAATTTATAATAAAATCTATTTAACAAGGTTGAAGGGACAAAAAAAATAAAAGGTGTAAAAGATATCGTCGTATGATTATACGTTTAAGATTTTACTTCTCGGTGATGCTTCTGTAGGTAAAACTTCCTTTACTAAGCGATATTGTTATAATCTTTTCAATCCACGCGAAAGGTTGACAATCGGAGTAGATTTTCATGTAAAAACCATTGATTTACATGGAAAAAAGATAAAACTCCAGATCTGGGATGTTGGAGGCGAAGAAAGGTTTAGATTCTTACTTCCTACATATTGTTTAGGAGCAAACGCAGCATTTTTACTCTATGATGTTACCAGATCTCCAACGCTAGATAATATTGGGGAATGGACTAATATTGTTAATCTAAAGAGCGGGAATATTCCAATTATGCTTGTTGGGTCTAAAATTGATATTGAGGACGATCAACGCGAAGTCCCTCGAGAGTACGGAATCCAAGTAGCAGAAAAGAATAATATGGCTTCATTTGGTGAGATTTCGAGTAAAACTGGCAAGAATGTGAATAAAACATTTGAGGTTCTGACTGAACTTACATTAGAAAAAACTGAAAGAAGGTGATTGAATGTCCGAACGCGAATTTTTAGCTCTCAGCGCTCTATTTGATGCAATAGGAGTTATCGAAAAAGGTATAGAGAAAATATACCATTATTTGTTACAACATAAAAGAATCGATAATTTAAAGGATATTAGCACAGAATTTGGTCTAACTTTAAAGAGAGGCTATAAAATTTGCGCGGTATTGAACGACTTAGGACTCGTTCAAATTTACGACCGACCAATGAAGATTTTAGTAAAAAGTCCTCCTATCGCGATTTGGCAGAGAATTATAAATGACCGAATTGAGGACTTGTCACAACTTTTTCAGGAAAGGAAAGAAAAAGCAGAAAACGCGTTAGAAGATTTCATACAAAACTATAATTTTACTGAACAAGTAACTCAAGAATTCGTTGAATTTATTAATTACGACTTAACTAACTTCGATGAAACCTATATTTCTTTTATGGCAGAAAAGGAATGTAAGATTGCGTTAGGAATTAGATACGAAAACGAACTAAGTTCAGTGATGAAAAAATATGGAATCTCAAATGTTCCAGAAGATTTAAATGAAGCTATGAAATCTGGAATGACAAAAATCCAAGAGAATCTAATAAATATTGACATTCAGGCTATTTTTAGCACTGAATTAATTAAAGAATTGTTACTAAGCGAGGAATTTAGGTTAGTTTCTAATTATCTTGATACATATGACCTAAAATTTAAGAATATTGATGTTAGGGTCACAGACGAGGATTTTAGCAATTTTAATCTCACTGGTAGTGAATTAATACAACCCAGTTTCGATCCTACAAATATATTGATTGGAGCCTACATATCTCGAAATGCAAACATTTACAAAATTTTTTACGAAAAATTTAATGAATTATACGATAAGGGAATTCCACTTGCTCAATATTTAAAAGAGCAAAAAGAGATTAAAGAAGAATCTTATTCTAAAACCCAACTATTTGGATTATGCTTGTTATAAAAAAGAATTTTTTTAAATCCTTATATCATAAAAAAAAAAAAATAAAAAAATAAATTTATAGTTTTTCAGTTCTTAAAAACTAATTATATCTTTTATATGTTACAAGTAGCCACACAAATCCAAGTACCCCAACTATAAAGGCAATTAGAACTATGTAGTTCGGCCAATACGCCAAATCAAATGATGCAGGATTAGATACCCATCCTATAACTGAGGTTAACCCGGTAAGTGCCATAATAGAAAGAACTACTAAACCGATTCCCATAGCATATTCTTCTTCTCTGAACATACCAATTCCCGCTACAAGGCACCAGAAGCCTAGTGCTATTGAGATTAAACCTTGACTTCCGAACAATGTAAGAGCTGCAGCTAATTCAGGAGTACTAGTTATATCTAACCAAGAAGGATATATGATTCCTGCCCATGCTAAGAAGTCCATTACGCCTTTAAACAAGAAAAGTAAACCCAGTATAATCATTATAAAATTTAATAGTTCGTTCGAATCTTTCGTCTTTGCTTTTTTTTCACTCATTTTATAATAAACCTTTTTATTTTTAATTAAGATTAGATGTTGATTATGAACATAACTTCCTATGTATATAAATTTGATTCATTGAGATTATAAACTCAATAATAAATTCCTTCATACTTTATTGGTTTTAATTAAAGTAAAATTATTTAAATTTTAAAGACAATTTAGTGTAAACTATTTAGTTTTTTAGTTCTAATTAAAAATGGATAAGTTCTTATCACCAGAAACAATATACTCTGGCTTGAAAAATAAAGAAATTGGCAGAAATATCGCTGTTAATCAGTTAATTTCTTTAATTGAAGGGAGTAATAATCCAATAATTCGCTCTGAATCAATTTCCATTTTGAATCAACTAAAGATTCACGATCCAAAAATTTTCAAAATCGTAGAAAGCTCTCTTTTATCAGATGAGAGCCAATTTGTTAGACACTCAGCTGTAAACCTTATTGGTCATCAGTTTTTAAAAGATGGGTTAGACACGCTAACATGGGCGGTTCAACATGAAAAATCACCATTAGTAATAAAAGCTATTTTTGATCTAAACTTAGAACTTACTGATAAGCGATTAAAGTCACTAAGTAAAGAGTTAAAAGAATATCTAGCGAAAATTGCGTTAGT
>JAUWDN010000134.1 GCA_030608765.1 Promethearchaeota archaeon | reverse complement strand
GGAAAAATGGGGAAAGATGTAGATAATAGCGTAGTAAAGATTAAACCTGACGCGTATTATAAAATGATTCTACACGTCTTACGCTTTGGAAATAAGGCTAGAAAAAAGTCTCAGTGTATTGAAGTTATGGGTATTCTCATTGGACATCTCGAAGATGGCGAAGATAAAAAATTTAAGAATGTAATAATAGAGGAAGTATTACCTATTTCACATGGGAGTAGCGTAGAAGTTGAATTTTCGATTAATGATTATATCCTTTTTGAAAAAGCTAATACCATGTATTCTGAAAAAGATTGGTTTATGGTTGGTTGGTATCATAGCCACCCTAACCTTTTCCAGCACAAGATTTTCTTTTCACCAACAGATGTTAAGAATCAATCTGGATGGCAAACCGAAATAAATCCTAGTGGAATTGCGTTGGTGTTTGATCATGCATATTTAGGTAGTCCTGATGACCCAGGATTTAGAGCGATTCGTTTAACGAACCCTTCGAACAACAGAGATTCGCGTTTTCATCAAGTTAAAGCGATAGTTGAGCCCCCAGATAGCTTTGAATATTATTTTAAAATAGTAGAATTAATCAATTGTATCCATTCAAAAGAACCTCCCATAATCGAGGAAAATGAGACAGCTGACATTTTTGGAGATGTAAAAGTACCTGAGCTTAAACAATTGAAATTTAAACAGCCTGAAATCGATCAGCGGAAAGTTATAGAATCTTTTCAGATAGGACTCGCTAATTTTTTAGATTTATCCTTAACCCCTTTAATAAATTTCTTAAATTCTATCAGTACTAATATTTCAGGAGATATTGAAAATAATAATGTAGAAATTAGGAATAATTTAAATCAGCTAAAAGAACTAATTAATGCGGGAATTGATAAAATACAAACGAAATATAAAGACGATTTGAATTTCGAGTTGTTTGAAGCAGAGCGCTACGTTGACGACTTTTTAGACCAAATTGATGAGTATCAGAGCGAAGTCATTACTATCCTAAATGAAATAAAAGAGATCGTTGAAGAGAAAGTAAGTAGCTTATTCAAAGAAAAGTTTGACGGGTTAAAAAACGATTTTTCAAGAGATTATGATGAATGTCATAAGAAAATAGTAGATTTCAACAGTAATATATCAGTTAATCTAGATAATTTAGTAAACCTAGAAAACTCATTAAATGTTTTATCAGAAAAAATCAATTCTATAAAGGAGGCAACTCTTCAAAAAATGCAAAAGATGCAGAAAGAAACATCTGATGCTACATCTAAGAAGCAGAGTAAGGCATTAAACTATCTTACTGATCTTAATAAAAAATCTCAAAAATTCTTAACTAATTTGAAAGCGGCGGTGTTAATTTTGGAAGGCACAAAAGCCCCTATTTTTGAAAAGATTGATAAATTAGAATCAGAAAAAAAACAACTCTTATCAAAAATTAAAGAACTTGAAAAAAGAGGTAGTGATTAAGGATGACTGACGATAACAAAGCAGCAAGCGTAAACGGAAAGGTTTTCATAAAGATGAGTGCGTTTAAAGACATATTTTCCCATGCCTTAAGGTTTGCCAATATTACACTAGAAGATAATGATCAAGTTTTAGGATTTTGTATAGGCAGTAGAGATCCTGATAACAATAACATTGTTGTACATCGGGCTATTCCTATAACTCATGGTGACATCGTTGAGATAGGCTTTTCAGAAAAAATTCACAAGGTTCTAGAACAAACCAAAGAAGAAGCAAAAAAGGAGAATTTTGAGTTATTAGGGTGGTATCACAGTCATCCTGACAGCGAATCGTTTTTCTTTTCTGATGTTGACAAAAAAAATCATCTTTATTTTCAGAATGAACAAAATCCCAATGCAATTGGAATTATTTTTGATCATTCTAAACTCCAAAAAGGAAGTAATTTTGGTTTGGAAGTCTTTCGATTAGAAAATTTAAAGAAAGGAGTGAAAAGTGATACCATTAAAGTTGAACATGAAATAGAAGCACCTACATCTTTGGATTTTTATAGATGGGTTCAAAAACTCGTTGAGTATGGCCAAGCGAAAAATCCAGTAATAATTAGAGAAAAACTAGAGATGAGTGACCAGACTCCTCCCGATCTTCAAGAAATTCCTATGTCTGTGGGACAATTGGATTCTGATACCGAATTAAAATATCCGAATATTGAACCCGTTGTAGAGGGAGTTAAGAAAGGATTACAAAATTTTTCTAACTTAGTTTTAAATAATTATAAAACGGAGTTAGAAACCTGGTCTACGGAATTTAACGATGGAGCATTAATAGGCCTAAATAAAATTAGCGATTCTCTAGCACAGATGAATTTAGAAATAAATAATGGTTTTGAAAAAGTAGGAAAATGGATAGATATTAATTTTAAAGAAAGGATTGACGAATATAAAGGGAGAATAGAGGGATATGTAAAGAAGCGTCTTGAAGGTCAAAAAGAATTAAAATCTAACGCAGACAAGATAAAAGAAAGTTTAACAAGTGAAATCAATAAAAACTTAGAACAAAACATCGAATCTATTTCTAAATCGATAAAGAAAGATCTGAACGAAACTATCAATAAATTGTACGAACTTTCGATGCAAGATAAAAAGATAAAAGAGAGAATAGAGAACTCGACTAAGCAAATCTCCAATTTAACAGATCAAATCGAAAATCTCTCGATTGACATGTTAAAAGGAATTAGTGCAATAAATCACCCCTTTGAAATAAACTTAAGTACGAATTATGATAAATTAATTTCAGAACTCGAACCGTTTAATAGAAACTTCGTTGAGCTTGAAGAATTAATAGAAAGACTTCAATCTATAATTCCTGACTTCCGAAATATTAAAAAATAATCAAAAACAATTTTAAAAATACTGAAGTCCAGAAACCTTCGATATTTGCAATTTGTACTTCGGGATCTGTGTTTCAAGTCTCTTTAAATGATTTTTTTTAGCCACAGACGAAAGGATTCTACCAATTCGGTCAACCTTAATATCCACGCCATAATTATCTTTTAATACTGAATTTATCTTATACGAGGACAAGATCACAATACTAGAAATGTTCCTTTCAGCTAGGATTTCAATTCCTTGCTTGACAAGGTTTATCAAGGTTTCTTTGTCTGGTTTCTTTGGTTGATTTTCCATGTGCACTATATATTATTCTTGAGTCCTTTTAAATTTTTTAGCAATAAAAGCAATATATTCTAGAAAAGAATTGAGAATAAAAAACTATTTTTCTCTCTAAACATATACGATAAATAATAATTTTTTTTTTAACAAAACATTTTCCCTCAAGAAACTTACTTTTAGGATGAAAATGAGAGCTAAAGAAAATATAGCAAAAATGAAGAAATCTCTTTACCAGACTATACGAAAAGTCTTCGTACAAGATTTATATATAGAGGGACAAGAACCTTCAAAATCGTACTTTGGAGACAAGAAGTTCTTTGGATTATATGCTATATTTTTAATATATTCATTTTTAATTTTAATAGGGATCAATTTTCCCGGCCCTTATCTGAATGTTTTAACTTTTGGTAATCCTTTCGCGTTTGGAAACGCATTAGTTGCTTTTTTTCTTGCATTATCTATACTTTACAGCAATGATAAAATCAGAGTTTTCATTTTTGAAAATAATTCACCAATAAAGCAAGTTGTATTATATGTAGGAATTATCTCTGGGTTCTACTTACTTTTTTTATTCATTTATAACATTAATACTAATTTTATAAGTTATCTCCTAGGTTTGTCAACATTATGGCTTATTTTATTGAGTACTAGGTTCTTTATGTATTCAAGAAAGTTTGCGACAAAAATTGAAGCGAGATTTATAGCTAAGTATTCGACACTGCGTCGATTTGTTGCTTTCATAGCGCCATATTTTATAGTGGGGATATTAGTTGTAATAGCGTTGTTTTTTAGAGGTCTATTAGTTTATATATCACTAGATTTTCTAGGACCTCTTGCTCCTAGTGAAGCTGTAGGAGTTTATGTATTAGAAATGAGATTAATTATGCCATTGATTTATTTTAGCTTAATACTAACGCTTTTGTTTATTATTTTTGAATTTGTATTTACGAGACGAAGGGCTGAGACAAAACGAGCTGGTCTTTTTGATAATTTTACTTTTTCATTAATTGTTCTCTTCATATTTTTCTTTCAGGTATTTCAGTTAACTTTGTTTTTAGTTTTAAATCCAGCTACTATCACAGCTTTGAAAGCTACAGTGGGAGCAACCAGCACGACAGTATGGTTTATCTTTATCATTGAATTTGCGTTTTCGATGTATTTCTTATATAGAATTATAAAAAAATTAGGTCGTACTTTAGAATGGAGATTTCTTATTTTTAAAAGAGATGGTTTAATATTATTGATATTAGGGTGTGTTCTTGCTCAAACTCTCACTCGTTTTGCGCTGCAATCTCAAGTTCCAAATCAAAGTATTAATACGCTAGGTCAGTTCTTCATGGCAGATAAGTATATTGTTTCTATAATAATGATTATTTTCCTAGGGAGCACGTTATTATTTTATTATTTAAAACCGCACGAAACATCCATGTTTATACGTTTACAAAAAGAAACGATCAATCAAGAAGAAAAAAGCATGGATATTATTTATAAACTGATAAGAAGCGAATATTTACGAAGAGGTGAAAGTTATCCTCTTGAAATTTTAGATCGCGAGTTAATTAGGGCAACAAGACTCTCGAAAAGCAATATCTACTCTTTAGTAGAAGATTTAGCAAACATTGACATGAATATTAGTTTATCAGAAAAAAGAGACCGCAACGGAAGAATCCAAAAAATTATTGATTTCTCTTCGGTTCTTGAAAAATTTGATAAAAAAGCCGTCGCTCAGAAAAAAGCGAAAAAATATCTATCAGATAGACTCTA
>JAUWDN010000257.1 GCA_030608765.1 Promethearchaeota archaeon | reverse complement strand
GGAACTGGGATGAGTCCTGTAAGTATGATGAATGAAGGATCAATTCCTACCATGTATTTAGAAGCTCTTGTAGTTGGTTGTATGGATATGATAAAGAAAAAGAACCCCAATGTTAATATTCCAACCGTAGCCATCGCGGGTGGGATCGCAAACGAGACTCAGATGTTCAAAGCTCTTGCCATGGGTGCCCCCTACATTAAGTGTATAGCCATGGCAAGGGCTCCACTAACGGCCGCTATGAAATCTAAATATATTGGTAATGTAATTTCAAATAGAGCAGTCACACCTGCTATGTTAAAGAGCTTGGGTTTTCCTAAAGATAAAGATCCTTCAAGTTTAACCCTTAATGAAGCATTTGTAGAATATGATAAATTACAGATGGAATATAAAGAAAATGAATTTCCTCCTTCTGCCGTGGGAGTATATACATATTTTACAAGCAAATTAGGTGTTGGTTTAAAACAATTATTAGCTGGCGTGAGAAAATTTAATTTGGGCTTAATTGATCGACACGACATTGCTTATATTTCTCAAAGGGCCAAGGAAGTGTGTGATAAATGGAATCTAGGTGTAGAGTCTCAAGAATCGCTCGATTTTGAATTGGTAAAGAACGAGATATATTCAGGAAATTATGAATAGTAATTTAACTCTATAGTAAATTTATTTTATTCTTTTTTCTAATAATTAAGCTTGTATACAAGAAATATTAAAATAAAAAAAATTAACCAATCGTTTTTTCAAACTCGTTAACAAATTCTTTGATTTGATTTATCCCAAGCTTCCAGAAGTCTGATTTAGTTATGTCTGATCCAACGATATTGGCCAGTTCGACAGGAGATAGACTTCCTCCAGCGCTTAATAGTTTTTTAAATTTTGGTATAAAAACCTGACCTTCTTCCTTATACTTCCGATATAAAGCGAGCACAAAAAGCTGAGCGTAAACATACGGATAGTTGTAGAAGCGAAAATTAGGAAAAAAGTAATGGGGTTTCATGGTCCACTCCCAAATCATTTCATCAAACCACTCGATTGAATCTCCGTATATTCTATCCCGTCCCGCACACCAGTATTTTGAGATTGTTGGTCCATCTAAATTTTCACCATTTTCGATCGCCACATAAAGACTTTGCTCAAAAAATAGTCTTCCACTTACTTGAAATGCTGCTTGACCTATATCATCTAACACGTGTGCCAGTATTGCCCTTTTTTCGTCTTTACTTTCCGCTTTAGTTAGTAAAAGATCTGTCAGTAAAAGTTCGCCAAATGTGGAGGCTGTTTCTGCAACGGTATATCCAGGATGTAGATTGAAAAATGATTGGTTGTTCGATGAGAGGTAATCGTGAATGGCATGACCGAGTTCGTGAGCAAGGGTGTAAATTTCGTTTAAGGCTCCAGTGAACGATTGCAAAATAAACGCGGATTTTCCATTATACCAGGACTCGCAATACGCTCCATTTCGTTTCCCCTTCCTTACAGCTGCGTCAATATGCTTTCTATCGAACATGTCGTTAACATACTTTTTAAAATCATCGTCTACTTTTCCATATGCTTCCAAGACGAGTTCTTTTGCTTCACCCCAAGATCTTTTTTTCATTGAGGGTGCTTCTAAAGGCGCCTTAACATCAGCACAGGTTAATTTAGGTAATTTCATAAAGTTCGCTTTTAATTTTAGATATCTTCGATAAACTTCGACATTTTCTTCTATAACCTGCATTAGATTATCTATGATAATTTGGGTTGTGTCATTAAAAATAAGGCTTTGATGCATTGGGCTATCGTAATTGCGTCTTTTAGTAATTTTCATCCAATCTGAGCAAATATTTCTGAGTGCTGTAGAAAAAACTTCTTGATCTTTTCCGAGTAAACCATAGATAGATTTGTTAGCAGATATCCTCGTTGCTCTATCAGGATGGGTAATTAAGCTATTAGCCTCTCCATAGGATAAAAGCTTCATTTTCCCTTCTACCATAACTTCGAATTCTCGAGTATTTAACCATTTCCCTTGTAATCCGCTCCAAGCTTTTACTCCATATTGGTCTTTTTCTAAAATTAATTGTTCTTCGACTTCTGAAAGTAAGTGTGGAACACTCCTTCTAATCATTTCTAGATAGTGTTTATAATCTTTTAGGATTGGGTTATCACTTAATTCCTTTTTGTTATCCACTAACTTTCCGATTTCAAGGATGAAAAAAGCTAAATTTTTAGAAGTATTAGTTAGAAAGTCATCAACCTTATTTTTTAGTGCTTCTAATTCTGGAATTGTCATATTCGCATCATAAACCATATGAGAATATATTTTTAAATCTTCCACATCTGTGTGGAACTTCTCTTGTTTTTTGAACAAATCGTATAAGTCATCGGCTGAAAAAGTCGCTGTGTTAATTTTCCCTTTATAAGTAATAACAAAATCATCAGCTTGTTTTTGAAGAACATCCATATTATTGGAAATTCTTGGATCGTTGGGACCTGAAAAAATCTCAGACAAGTCCCACGCAATTTCATTTTCTTTCATAATAATCAAAATGTTAAATTTCTAATAAATAAAAATGTTTTCTAGGTTGAAAGGTTATCTATTCAAATCATGCCAATAGATTATGAACAAGCTATTCGTACTCAATAGTACTAGGTGGTTTATTTGAAATATCGTACACCACACGGTTTATTCCTTTTACCTCGTTAATGATCCTACTTCCAATTTTTTCTAATAATTCCCAATCCAATTTTGCAAAATTAGCGGTCATTACATCTAACGATTCGACAACTCTTATAGCACAAATATATTCGTAAGTGCGGAAATCACCCATAATCCCAACGGTTTTTAGAGGTAAAAACACGCAAAAAGCTTGCCAGAGGTTATCATATACTCCTGCTTTTTTTATTTCATCAATAAGTATTTCATCTGCGTCCCTTAGAATACTTAATTTATCCTTTTCGATTGGTCCAATAATTCTTACAGCTAACCCAGGTCCTGGAAATGGATGCCGTTTGATAATATTTTGGGGTAATCCTAATTGTATCCCAATTTTTCTGACTTCGTCTTTGTATAAATCTTTCAATGGCTCAATAACTTTTAGCGTCATATCATCTGGTAAAGTTAAATTGTGATGAGACTTTATTTTTGCTGATGCACTACTCGTAGCGCTTGTTTCTACACGATCGGGGTAAATAGTTCCTTGAGCCAGATATTTTATGTCAGGATGAGTTTTTTCTAGTTCGATTGTCTTACTTTCAAAGACTTCAATAAATGTGTGGCCAATAATTCGTCTTTTTTCT
>JAUWDN010000255.1 GCA_030608765.1 Promethearchaeota archaeon | reverse complement strand
TGTTTTTTAACACAGATCCTAATTAGGAACTGTTAAATATTTCAAGATCATTCTTATTGATTAATTATAAAATTAAAGATTAAAATATGTATAGATGAGATATATGGATTATGAAGATATAATTTTTGAAAAGAAAGAGGGAATAGCGCGGATAACCATCAATCGACCTCAACGCTACAATGCTTGCACACAACAAACAGTACATGAACTGATTGACGCATTTAATCGGTGTATGGATAATGAAATCGGTGTTGTTGTATTCACTGGCGCAGGAGAAAAAGCTTTTTGTACTGGTGGTGATCAAACAACTCGCGAGAAGGGAGGATACAAGGGAGAATATATGTTGCCTTTAGAGGTTGGCTGGCAGCATGTCACTCGTTTGATTCGCACTCTACCCAAACCTGTTATTGCCCGAGTGAATGGATACGCAATAGGAGGTGGACATGTATGGCATGTCGCTTGTGATCTCAGTATTGCAGCAGAACACGCTCAACTTGGACAAGCGGGTCCACGCGTTGGTTCCTTTGATCCTGGTTACGGGACGGGAGATTTAATGCGTGCTGTTGGAATGAAACGAGCGAAAGAAATATGGTTTCTTTGTCGTAGATATACAGCTCAACAAGCATTGGACATGGGTTTGGTAAATACTGTTGTACCCATCGAAAAACTAGACGAAGAAATAGAGAATTGGTGCCAAGAAATATTAGAAAAAAGTCCAACAGCGTTAAAAATGTTGAAGTTTGCGTTCCTAGCAGAAACAGATGGAACACACGGTATCACACAATTAGGCGTTGGGGGACTATCTCTCTATTATGGCACTGAAGAAGCGGTGGAAGGCAAAAATGCGTTTGTAGAAAAGCGTAAAGCAGACTTTATGAAATTCAGGAAGAAGTGAGGGAGATATGGAAATTAAAAATGTATGTGTAATAGGTGCTGGAGCTATGGGTTCAGGAATCGCACAATTAGCGGCAACACACGGGTATCATGTAAATTTAGTTGATTTGAATGAAGAAATATTGAAAAAGGTAAAAGCTAGTATTGATAAGAACTTGAATAGATTCTTTGTAGCAAAAGGTAAAATCTCAAATGAAGAAGCAGAGAAGATTCTTAGTAGAATACGTCTAACCACTAACAGAGATGAAGCGATATTGGATGTTCAAATTGTAATTGAAGCAGTATTTGAAGATATGGCTCTAAAACAACAGCTGCTATCTGATTTAGATGAGAAATGTGATAAAGAAGTCATATTAGCATCCAATACATCTTCATTAAGTATAACGGACATGGCATTGAAAGCGAAAAATCAAGAAAGAATCGTCGGTATTCATTTCTTTAACCCCGCTCCGGTTATGAAATTAATAGAATTAATAAAAGGAAAAAACACTTCAAATGAAATGCTGGAAAGAGCTAAAAAATTTTCCGAAAGTCTCAATAAAACGGTTGTCACTGTGAATGATTCGCCTGGATTTATAACAACACGACTTATATATGTATTATGTAATGAGGCGATAAACATGAAACAAGAAGGAATTGCTAGCACAGAAGATATAGATACGGCGGTTAAGTTAGCTTTTAATTTTCCAATGGGTCCTCTGGAACTTTCTGATTTAGTAGGAAACGATATTTATCTTCACATTGGAGAATACCTAACAGAGAAATTAGGGCAAAATTACCAACCGAGTCCTTTATTAAATGAGATGGTAAAAGATAATCATATTGGTCGAAAAACAAAAAAAGGATTCTATAACTATTAACATTTTTAGAAATAATATAAAAAAAAAAGTTTAGAAGTATCCATAATTCCTGTAGTAAACATTTTTCTTCGCAGCATCCAGGGAAACTAACTCTTCCAGGTATTTTGCATTATATTTACTTTTCTTAAATAGTTTTAATAATGCTTTTTTAACTGGTTTCTGTTCTTCCTGTGGTTTCGCTGCTTCAAGTACCTCTTGCTCTACAGAAACTTCTTCTAAAACTACTACTTCAAATTCTAATTCTGGTTCTGGTTCCACTTTCCTTACGAGTACTTGCTCCATATTTTTTTCACCTCCTAATTTATAATTTTTATAGGTTTCTTAAACTAAATTGGAATTTTTCAGGGTTTAAATAATAAAATCCTTCTGATTGTTTCCATTTTTTAATTAATCTTTCTTTTTCTATCTGTTTTGATTCCCTTATTATGAAAGGGCTTTTAATAGTCTCTGGTTCTGACTTCTCTTTAAGATTTTCCTTTAAAGATTGATATAATGTTTGTTCCAACTCAAAAATTATTATTTTTTCACTTTCTGTCAAATTTCGCCACCTCCCCCGTAGTTTATTCGGGTTTTAGCTATATGATATATTGTTCTTAATACATATTTAGTTTTCAGAAGCGAACTTTGAATGGACTATTGAATCTTTATTGAACACTCTACTCTATTTAACATAGATGGATATTATCTAAGAGATAATAATATTTTTTTTTTAATTTCTTACATTATTTATGCGTACTCTAATTCAAATTTGATAATGTGATTTTAATGGTAAGTAAAGAAGTAATTTGTGAAAATTGCGGAGAAAATCCTAACGATCGGGTTTATGATTGTTATGAATGTAGGAATCAAATATGCGATAATTGTGCAAATATTTGCAAACATTGCGATGAAAGTTTCTGTGATGGATGTTATCACGATCATAAAAACGCTTGTAAATAAATGAAAGGAACTTACATAATCGTAATTTATTTACTGGAAAATTCTAAAATAAAAATCGGATCGTTAGGGGAAATCGATTTTGTTAAAGGGTATTACTTATATATTGGCTCCGCTATGGGTAATAGGGGTTCCACGACATTAGAGAACAGAGTTAAAAGGCACATCTCGAAACCTGAGAATAAAAAAATATTTTGGCATATCGATTATTTATTAGCAAATCAGAAATGTATAATCACTCGTATATATTTAATCCCATCATTGAACCGGTTAGAATGCATTATTGCCAAAGAGGTGTCAGAGATTTCAGATAATTTTATTAAAGATTTTGGATCAACAGATTGTAAATGCCTAAGTCACCTATATTATTTTCAAAAGTTTAGGGGTTTAACAAATATGGGTGAACCCGCGTGACCCCGGTTTAAAATCCAATTTAATTTAATTTTCTTAAATTCTTAAAATTTTTTAACTTTGCAATTGATTTTAACATATAAAAATTCAATCTTAAAAATTTTAAAGAAGTTAAAAAATAATGGTAATGTTAAACGGAAAAGTTGCTTTTATTAGTGGCGCTGGTCTTGGTTTTGGTAGAGAATAAGCGCTGTTAATG
>JAUWDN010000204.1 GCA_030608765.1 Promethearchaeota archaeon | reverse complement strand
TCCACATAAAATCGAAGATAAATTTATGATAGAATCAATTATAGGTGTAGAAATTTCTAAGAACTCTCCTAAACTCGCCATTGGTACTAAACCGGTGGGAATGTCTTCCGTAAAATATCTAGTTATTAATTCTTTTGGAGCAACAATATTTTTATATGCTTCTATTTTTTGAATAGCTTTATAGATACTGTTTGCTTTAAATCCATAAGATTTCTCCACCCAATCACAAAAATTTATTTGTTTTAAATTTAATTTTTCAAAAATCTTTCTGAATTCCATTTGAAGAGTCTCAAGAATTTCACAAGTATGTGAAGATGCCCCTTGTGTATAAAAATTGAACTTTCTTCCATAATCCATAGCACTAGCATTCAATAATGAGATAGTTGGATGCAATAACATCCCCATGTTATTTAATGTAACTTGCAGATAATTATCACTAGGCTTCATTTGGGGAAAAACATCTCTCAATGTATCACTAATGAAAAACGTATGCTTCTCTGGAAAAGCCGAAAAATCAACAGAATCCTTAATTGTAAGAATTTGAACCTCATTTTTTTTCAATTGTCTTGATGTAAAAAGCAATGTTTGGGTTTCAGCAATAAAAATAGGAAGATTCCCTCTTTCCTTTTCTATTATATTTCTAAACTCTACAGCTCCAAAAGTTCTACCTGGATTCAACAATATTATCTGATCGTTTGTTAAAAGATGTGCAATGTTCTTTGCAATACTTTTATGTGCTGAAGCAGGAGTTACTATTAAAATAACATCTACATTCTTAACTGCCAAATTTAGATTTTGTGTAATCAGATCAATTGGGAAAAAGCCTTTTAACTTCCCTTTTACTTTTATTCCTCCTTTCTTTTTGATGTCATAAATTCTGGTATATGAGCGATTATATAGATTTACAGGATATCCTTTTGATGATAAATATGCCGCAAACGCTCGGCCACCGTTTCCTGCTCCAATAACACAGAATCTCATTCATCCATCACCTTTGTGATGGATTTTTCTTTTTGTTGTAATGAATCAGAAAAATTTTTAAATGGGCTATTAAAAATAATGTCTTTTATTCTTTCAATTTCATCGTAAATTTTTTGCTGAGATTCATTCCACGAATAACAAGCACCGTTAATTACTTTTGTTTTAATTTTACCCAACGCAAATTTATTGTTTTTTAAATGTGGGGCATCAAATATACCATATTTTACGAGTCGACTTAATATTTCATAATTGGTGTATGGACTTTTCGTTTCTTCTACATTTTTTGTTAAATGAGGTATTAAATTAACTATCCATTTGGCTTGTCTTATTAATTCTTCTTTCCTTTCCTCAATTTTTTTATCTATAATGTTAATTTTACTGGAAAAAATTTTATCTATAACTTGATCCACTATTTTACAACTTTCTATTACAGTTTCTGGACGAGCTGCATGATTCGCTTCAGAAGAACTAACTACATGAACAATGTCTGGTCTAATAATTAATTGAACAAATGTCGCAGTAGCAAGCTGTCCTTTTGCTTTATCCAAATCTAATGGGAAACTTGCTATTCCCGTCCGAACTTGCTTAATTATCGTAAAGGTCTCATTGGCTAGCGTTTGAAGTAACTCATCTTTAGCAAGAATTTTTGCTAAGTCCATATCAAGTGAACTTGATGGAGGTGTATTAAACATATATTGTGCTATAAAATTTTTGACGCCTAATTTTTTGGCTATAATTCCACATAAATACATATCAGCAACAGCTATAGCATCAGGAGCATCTCGAAGGCTCCAATGATGTGGATCATTTACTTCAACGGGAATATTGTGCTTTCCGTGCCACTTTATTGCGTTTAGATGCTGTTTAATCGAATCTTTTAAAGTTAAAGGCCCCCTACTATCCATTTGATTAAACCAAAAAATAGGAATTGCCGCCCAAGCATTTTGAATTGTATCTCGATACAATTTTCCTAATTTAATGAAATCGCGTGTTCCAGCATATATCCTTAACATCGGATAATTTCCGGTTAATCTTGCTTGATGGAGCTTTTTTAAATCTTGCTGAGTGCGCAAAGGAACCCCGCCCGCTCCAGATAATTCTTTATCTTGATTTTCAGGGTGGAAGTAATTTGCTTGCGTATTTTGATCGGTCGCAATTGAAATAACATCTAAGACTTTAGCTTTAGCAATTTTTTTTATTCCTTCTATTGTTTCATTGAAATTAGGTAATCCAAAGTGCGCTCTAATTACAGGATAAGGTTTCTTCCATTGTATTCGAGAAATAATATCCATAGGGATTTCTGTTTTACGTTCTGGTTTTAATTTCTCATTTCTCAAGATAGAAATTAATTTAAATTTTGATTCCCCTCCAACAAAATATTCATTGAACCCTTCGTATTTTCTTGCAATCTCAACTACTTCAGGTGTTCCGGCAAAAAATAACTTTTTAGGTTTTTTCTCTAATTTTAAAAAATTTTTGAAAAATTCAGTTAGTAAAGGTCTAACAGTGTCTGCAGTCAAACGATAGCTTAGTCCAACAATATAGGGTTCATACTTTTTAATTTGATCGATAACAATTGAAATAGGGGTAGCAGGTCCTAAAAATATATTATTATAACCTAATTGTTTTGAAATTTGAATGAAATTATATGTACCAGCTACATGAACGCATTGTCCTATGCATGCTGTTAAAATTCTTTTTTTTTTTTCTCTCTCTAAATAAGTGTTATTCATCTTCATTGAATAAATCAACCATTAAACAATATTTGAAATTAGCATTGAAGAAACTTACTGGATTGTAGAGTAGTGATTAGTAAAATTTTATAGAATAATAACAGTAAATAACCATTTATTCTAATTATATCCCTAATTTATTTATTGGATACAAAAATATGTTCTAATATTGAGATAGTAAATACCCTTTCAAGTTTCAATGCAAATTCTTTCCTACTCTTATTATATCAATCATATTATTTAAAATTTTACGCCTTTTAAACAGATTAAGAGTCAAATTTTAATTCTACAACTATCTAAATGTTTTTTAGAACTTTTTTCAATAAATTTAAATTTATTCTTACTATTTACAACGAATTAAATAATTACTCATAACTACTGCTTTAGGTATGCTTTAGAAACATTCGATGCTGCTTTAATTCGAAGTTCTGTTCCCATGTATATTATATCTGAAAGGATAAAGTCCCACGATCGTTTCGGCGTTGTATTAACCGGAGAAGGTGGGGATGAGCTATTTGGAGGTTATGAATATTTAACAAAATACCAAACGCCTATGTCGTTCAATAATGAATTATTGGATTTACTTAAAGTAGAACATAAGACGGGGTTACAAAGGGTAGACAGAATTCCCTATAAATTTTCAATCGAAGCGAACTTGAAATACCAACGACCGCGATTACATTTAATAAAATAGGAGAAAATGTAGAGCAAGTAAAAACTCGACTTGGAGCTTTTATGGAAATGTTCAAATAATATTCTATGATTGTGGAATAATACCTTAATAAATAGGTACCTTCTCTTTTACGATATTAAAGTTTTTTTCAAAGTTCTTATTTTCTTTATTGGTTTTTAGAATTTCCGTTGATGTAGAAACATTTAATATCCAATGCCACTTATTTAAAAAATCATTATCGAATTTAACCAATTTATCTCTTTCAAGTATCTGCTTATATTCACTTTTTGCGGATCGTACCATATTATTTCTATATGAAGGTGATACTTGCTCCCTATTACCTATTCGAATAATATTTTCCAATTCATTTCGTTTCTGTGGTTTTAAACCCTCATATTCGATAAAATTATGCCACACTTCATCATCACCATTGAAAGGAGGTACTAGCATTAAAGGAATAGTATAATCT
>JAUWDN010000189.1 GCA_030608765.1 Promethearchaeota archaeon | reverse complement strand
ACACTAAAAAATAGGATGGTAATGGCTCCTATGACTCGTAGTAGGGCCAATAATCCAGAGTATCGCCCCACTGAGCTTCAAGCTAAATATTATGAACAGAGATCATCAGCAGGACTGATTATCACTTGCGGATCTCAAGTTTCGAAAGATGCCGTCGGATACATTAACACTCCCGGTATCTATTCAGAGGCGCAAATTGATGGTTGGAAGTTAGTGACCGACGCAGTCCATAAACGGGAGGGAAAAATATTTATCCAATTGTGGCATGTTGGAAGAATGTCGCATCCCGATCTTCATAATGGCGAACCACCACTGGCCCCATCTGCGATAAATCCTAAATCAAAATCTTTCACTTACGAAGGGTTTAAAGATACGGTTACTCCTAAAGCGATGACTCTCGATGATATTAAACAGACAATTCAAGATTTCAAGAACGCGGCTAGTAATGCTATAAAGGCGGGATTTGACGGAGTTGAGATTCATTCCTCAAACGGGTATTTGTTTCATCAATTTTTTACTAGATGTTCTAACAATAGAACGGACGAGTATGGAGGGTCGATTGAAAACCGGACAAGATTTCTATTCGAGGTTATTGACGCGATTAAGGGAGTTATGCATGAGAATCGTATTGGAGCGAGGTTAAATCCATCGTTTCACGATTTATTTGGAATCACGGTTGACGAAGAGACTATTCCTACGTTCGAATATATAGTAGAAAAACTGAACAGTTACAACTTGGCTTATTTGCATCTATCCGAACCGTTCACAGATGTATCTAACGTACCCTTTGCGGAACTTAACATCGCAAAACATTTTAGGCCGTTATATAAAGGAAGTTTAATGATAAATAATAAATTTACCCAAGAAAAAGGGAATAGCGTTATACAAGAGGATCTAGCCGATCTCGTAGCGTTTGGTAGGCTTTTTATTTCTAATCCAGATCTCCCAAAACGCTTTGAGCTTAACGGCGATATAGCGCGATATGATAAGCTTACTTTTTACACTCCTGGCGAAAAAGGTTATACTGATTATCCATCATTACCTTGAAAAGTAGAAGCATAATCTTTCACCATTTCATCCATCAACGTCTTATATAAGAATTAAAGTAACTATATCGATTTTTTTTGTAGGGTTTCTCAGGAGCATTAAAGAAGCATCGGGGGCATAAAACTGTTAATATTTTGTCCTTCCAGATGAGGAGGGCTCGTTCTTTGGTATACTGAGGGTGGTTCGTCAAAAATTCGTCGAACGAGATGCTTTTTTTACAGTCAGCACAATTGCGTTCCGCAGAAATAAGGGCCATATTTGTAATTCTTAAACGAACTATATTAAAAATACATGGGTATTAACCAAGTAATTTATGAATTGGTACTTAAAAATCTCTATTAATTCTTAAAGAACTAAGGTTGTTTTTATGATATGTGCAATAACATCTCTTAAACGGACCCCAAGAAAAAAAAATTTAGAACTATTGGGAGACTCTATTTATCGCATTTTTATCATAAAAAATAATAATACTATTACGACGAACCTGAACTTCCCGAAGACATTAAATCAACTATAGATTGGGACGATATTACGGAATCACATTTTGAACAAGAGTGTAATACTAGCGGTAAGGCTCCAATTTTATCTAAATACCGTTTAACAAATTTTAAAGTATATTTTGCCATTCGTTTTATCATTTTTCCCCCAAATGGGACAACCTCAGTTTGAATTTCTATGAAATTCTCGTAAGTTATTAAGAGATCACTTTTAAACTTGTCATCGATAGGTCCTGGGGTAATTTCGAGTTTCATTTCAAGTTCCTCTTTACAATATGGGCATTTTGGCAATTTTAATCACATTTTTATTAATTTTTAATTATTGAATTTTTGTAGTATAGTTAAATATTCTATTTAAAGGGTAGGGAAATCTCATAAAATAAGGTTAGTTTTCATACACAATATACTTGCCCGTGACCATTTATACAGAAAAGTATATTAATTACACTCACAAATATTTTACATATAAGAAATCTTTTATAAATTTTAGATAGCAGTATAACTCCAAAATTAAAATAAGATTAGCAGGTTTTAGATTAAAAATGTTGATTTGCGAAAATTTTTTATTACTTATTCTTGGAAAATGGAAACATAGAAATTTTATCGCGGTGGGTTCTGAAGGCAGTAAATGTTTAATAGGAGCCGGGATAATGGATTTAATTCTTAGAGAAAAATTATTGCTAGAGGGAAAGAAGCTAAGAGTAATTGATACAAACTTAACGGGAGATGAATTTTTAGATAAGATTCTTACCATTATAAAAGATTCTAAGAAGATACGCAAATTATATCGTTGGATTGAACGACTTTCATATAATCATATCATTCAACTTAATACTTTAGTTTTTAAAAGCTTAGAAAGTCAAGGCATCTTGAAATTTGAAAGGAGAGTTACTGCTAAGATTTTTTATAGATGGAAGTTTGATTTAACCAGACCAGAAGTAATACAATCATTATTGGAGCGAATTCAGAAGGTTTTTAGTGATGATCTTGACCCTGATATCGAGTTATTGTGCCTATTGAGTTTATTAAAAATCAGTAGATTAACTAAAGCCAGTATTTCAAAAGAATATCGAAAGATAGCGAAATATCGGATTAAAGAATTAATTCGCGTTGGTAACTATGATCCTATCCATTTAGAAATGATTGTAAAAACAAGAAAAGCCTTAAGAGATTCTATGAGGGAAGGGATTATAGCATAAAAAAAGCAAAATTCTGCTAAATGCTTTCCTTAATTAATTTTGCGATATTGATCAATTGAGGTTATTGGTTCGAATTTAGGGGTTGGTCCTTGTTGATTTCTTACCCAGTGTAGTTCTTTTTTAATATCAAGTTTAATCTCATCCTTAAATTGAATTTTTTTTAACCTTAAGAATCTCAAAGTTAATTTATAGAAATTTATCGCTTGATCCTCTAATTCTAATTTAGCTAAAACTTTCGCTAGATTCCAGTAATAAAATAAATCGTCCCTATATAACCGTATAGCTTCTAAAAATTTATTATGTGCCGTCTTGTAATTTTTTAGGTAAAAATTCTTTATCCCTTTGTAGTAATAGTCCAGCGATTTTTGCTCAATTATTTTGAAAGAAAAAAATGTGATTTCCGCTTCCTTAATATCTTTGGACAAATCTTTTAATTTTTTTGTGATTTTGTCCCTTTCTTCTTCGAATTGATTTAATTTCGTTATAATGCTTTTAGCAAACGATTCAATTGAAGAAAAAACAATTTTTTGGGTTCCTGGTTTAAGTGGTCCTTTTTTCAAAGAATTTAATAAAATATTAGGAAAATTCGACTCAATTAATAATTCAGCTGTCTTAAGAATAATTTTTATTTCGTTCTCGGAAAGAAGATCTTTTTTTTCTATTGCTTCTAAAAAGAATTTAGTGAATTTAGGCGATTTTATTAAAACTTCAGTTAATATATCAATAACTTTATCTTTTTTATCGTTTTTCTCTAATTTTAATAATTCTATCGCAAATTTTGCTATTAAATCTTCTTGCTCTTTTATAATAAACGAATCAGTAAAATCAATGTAATTCTTAACGAGCATCTTCTTTCGGATTTTAGATATAATTTGAAAAATTTTAAGAGAATAACCCTCATCAAGTTTCTTGCACTTAAATCTAACAGAAGGAATAGATTCATTGTTATAATAGAATACTGTGGAAATATTTCTAAATCCCGCATTGGATAATAGTTCTTTTAATAAGTAAGGAGGAAAACAAATCTTGTGCTGCAGTCCTTTATGAGGTATTCCAAAAAACCATCCCAATATCACTTTTTTCTGTTCTCCGTTTGCTTTTAAATAATGCTGACAAGCTTTCTCGAGATCAGGAGTTTCAAGGATTAACTTCCCGTTAGGTTCTAAGACTCTAAAAAATTCACTAAGAGCGTAAATAGTCTCAAAAAAGCTTAAGTGTTCAATTATGTGAATCGCTTTAATTTCATCGCAAACATCATCTTCAAAATCAAGGTTA
>JAUWDN010000051.1 GCA_030608765.1 Promethearchaeota archaeon | reverse complement strand
TGTGTGGTCATACATTAAGGGGTACTTCTACTTGTCCTATATGTGGATTCAAGAATTAATCAATTAATATATATGTTTTTATTGGTATTTTATTCCTTCTGCTCCTGATTGATATGAAATTAATAAGTAGCGTATTAATACCACATAATTTTTAGATTTACACCAATTTTGGTTGTGAATTATTCAATTCCAATAAAATTAAAACAATGATAACTTCTACAATACAATGACCATAGAGGAATTAAATGAAGCTCATTCTAATTCAACAGGTTCCAAAATAAGCATGTTCTTATCCGGAATTTTTATGGGTAATGTGGGGATATTTATTTCTTTATTAAGTGGATATCCAATTTATTCAATAGTCCTGTTCCGAGGCATTTTTGGAGCTGCTTTTCTAATCTTATTTATGTTTTTAACAAAATCTTTTTCTATTACTTTCTTTAAAGAGTGTTTCAAAATGCATTGGAAATATTTAATTGTATTAGCAATTTCTAACCCATTGGTAGTATTTCTTTATTTTTTGAATATAACCCTCACTGGATATGCTTTTGCAGCTTTTTTATTATATACAAGTGGTGTTTTTCTATTAATCTTTTTAGTAATAACGAAGGAAGAAAAAGTATCAAAAATCAACTTTATTAGCTTCATTTTAGCAATCGCGGGAATATCCATCATAATGGAATTTTGGACCGGTCAAATTTTAATATTGGGAATAGTCATTGGGATTTTTTCAGGTTTTTTCTTAGGTATATTGATATTTTCAAAAAAAAAGATTTATAAAAATAGAGGAAAAATTAATTCGGATGGAAATTTTGATGCATTTTTAACTTTATGGTCAACTTTATTCTTAATTATTCCATTTCTACCATTTGGTATTACAGATTTATTTAAAATCACAAATTTGGATTTAATTATTATTTTAATGCTAGGGCTTCTCCCTACTGCTTTAGCGTTTACGTTGTATAATGTTGGAGTAAAGAAAGATAAAGGAGGCAACATTGTGATTTTATCGTATTTTGAACCTGTTATGGCAACTATTAATGCGGCAATTTTTTTAGGGAATCTCTCAATTTTCACCATCATAGGAGGATTTTTTGTTCTAGCAGCTAATATTATTACACTAAAATATTTAAAGTAAGAATAGCGAAAAATAGAAATTCCTTCAAATATTAATAAAACAAAAACAGTAGCATGTTCTCTATGTCAGATAAGGAAGAAAAAATAATTTCAAGGATTAAAGAAGTCGAAAGTACTAATTTAGCTCGAGATGAGATAAGAGATGAGGTAATTGAAGCTAAAAAAGCGGTCGAAAAAGATAACGACTTGTTAGCTAATAGAGTACATCAAAAATTTAAAGATAATGATATAAAATCGTTTGATATTGTAGGAGCTATCGGAGCAGGTAAAACTGCTTTATTAGAAAAGATAGTCGAGAAATTATCCTCACAATACCGAATATTAGTGATTTGTGGCGATATTACTACTCGAGTGGATGCTGATCGTATTGAAAAGCACAAAGCCGAAACAATTCAGATCAATACCGGTCGAGAATGCGCCTTAAATGCGTATCATATTCACAAGATAATCAAAAATAAAGATTTAGAAAATTACGATCTTGTCTTTATTGAGAATGTAGGGAATTTAATATGCCCATCAGAGTTTGTATTAGGAACTGATATGAGATTAATTGTAGTGTCTACTACTGAAGGTGAATGGGTTGTTGAAAAACATCCAATGCTCTTTAAAATGTCAGATATTGCAGTAATTAATAAGATCGATTTAAAGGAACGCCTTGGAACTGATGTCGATAAAATGATCTCTGACGCAAAAAAAATTAACCCAAAAATAGAAGTAATTACAACAAGTGCAAAAACTGGAGAGAACATTGAAAAATTAATGAATTTAATGGAACTATAAAATAATATAGATGAAAAATTATGAAAGAAGAATTAATCAAGATTGAAGAGCTTATTGGGAATTTTGATGATATTGAAAAGTCAAATATTAAAGAACTCATGCTAAGGTTCTTCACAAAATTAGGTAACCGCCTTGAAAATTACGTGGGAGATTATCCAACATTTATCGAACCCGTTTATTTAGAAGACAATGTAAAAATTGGAGACGATGTTCTTTTAGGACCAAATGTATACATTGGCTCCAATTCAGAGATTCAAGATTATGTCGAAATTTCAAACACTATCGTCTTTGACAATGTTAAAATTGGACAAAACTTTAAACTAGAGAATTGCGTTGTTGGGAAAGATAGTTCTCTTAATTTTAAAAATCTGAATATGAAAAATAGGGTGTTAATCGGAGTAGCTGACTCAAAAGACGAATTACAGAGCAAAAAACTTTAAATTAACAGAATATAGGCTGGTTTTATTTGAAGAATAACGAGGAATACTTTAAAACAAACTTGAGAAGGTGGAATGAATTAGTTGAGGTCAATGCTAAATCTAAACTTTATAATTTAGATGGATTTAAATCCGGAAAATCTTCTCTTTTTCCAATTGAACTCAAAGAAATAGGGGATGTAGAAGGTAAAACTTTATTACATTTGCAATGTCATTTTGGCATGGATACGCTTTCTTTTGCGCGAATGGGGGCAGATGTTACTGGTATAGATTTCTCTGATAAAGCTATAGCTCTTGCACGACAGTTAAGTGAAGAATTAGATATCCCTGCTAATTTTATTAATGCTAATATTTACGATATACCAAATATCTTAGAGGATAAGTTTGATATTGTTTTTACATCTAATGGTGTTATCGGTTGGTTGCCCGATTTATTTAAATGGGCTGAAATAATAGATTATTGCTTGAAACCGGGAGGAACCTTCTATATTGTTGAAAACCACCCCTTTGGTAATTTAATTGATGAAAAATACGAGGAAGCTTTTCAAGTTGGATACGATTATTTTAACGAAGGAAAACCTTATAGATTTGATGAAGAGATGTCATACGCTGATCCCAATTATAAGGTGCAAAATAACACAACTTACGATTGGTTTCATCCTATGGAACATGTTCTTAATTCTCTATTAAAGGTAGGGTTAGAATTAGAATTTTTTCACGAATTTCCGTTTAGTTTCTTTCAAATTCATCCTGATATGAATCAAAGAGAAGACCATTATTGGGAATTTCAAACTTTTAAATATTCAGTACCAATGATTTTTTCAATAAGAGCGCACAAGAAAAACGATTAATTTATTTCTGCACTTTGTCCTTTCACTAAAAATTTAAGAAGTCCCCCAAGTACAATTTTCTTCATCCGAAAGGAATAGAAAATCCATGTTTTAACTTGAATGGGAAATGGATGGGAAGTATAATACAAAAATCTTTTTCAAGGTCTATATATTTCTAGTTTTAAGAAAGAAAGTTTAAGTGATTACAAAATGAAACCACCCGTAGAACCTTTTAAAATTAAAGTTGTAGAACCAGTTACGCTACCTTCAGAGCAAAGAAGAAAAGAAGCGATAAGAGAAGCAGGATTTAACACGTTTTTGTTATTATCCGATGATGTTTTTATTGATTTGCTTACTGATTCTGGAACAGCAGCAATGTCCGATAATCAATGGGCAGGAATGATGTTAGGAGATGAAGCATACGCTGGAAGCAAGAATTTTTACAATTTGGAAAAATCTGTGCAAGATGTATTAGGATATAAATATTTAGTTCCCACCCATCAAGGTCGAGGAGCAGAACATTTAATGTATAGTAATCTAGTAAAACCGGGACAATTAGTACCTCGAAACATGTATTTTACAACTTCAAAGGTTCATGTAGAACTTCCAGGTGGGAAGATGGTCGACGTAATAATCGATGAAGCTCACGATCCGGAAAATACTCATCCATTTAAGGGAGATGTAGATTTTAATAAGTTACAAAAGTATATCGACGATTATGGAGCAGATAAAATTGCGTTTGTAAATGTCGAAATGAACGTGAATATGGCCGGGGGGCAACCAGTCTCAATGGAGAATCTGAGAAAACTAAGAGAATTTTGTAACGATTACAAATTGAAGATAATTTTTGACGCAACTCGTTCCAGCGAGAACGCGTATTTTATTAGGGAAAGAGAAAAAGGGTATGAAAACACGCCAATCATAGAAATATTAAACGAAATGATGAGCTATTCTGACGGTTGTATTTATTCCGCAAAGAAAGATTGTTTAGTGAATATAGGCGGTTTTCTAGCTACACACGATAAAGAAATCTTTGAAGCTACACGAAGTATGGTAGTTGTTTATGAAGGACTACATACTTACGGTGGAATGGCGGGTAGAGACATGGAAGCTGTTGCAAGAGGGTTGAGAGAAGGTGCTCAATATGACTATTTAAAATATAGAGTCCAACAAGTTCGATATTTAGGCGAACTTTTGATGGACGCTAATGTACCAATAGTTAAACCCACAGGTGGACACGCAGTTTTTCTAAATGCATTAAAATTCTTACCGCACCTTACTAGAGATCAGTGGCCGGCACAAACCTTATCTGCTGCGATTTATGAAGATTCTGCAGTCAGAACTATGGAAAGAGGGGCTATTTCTAAAGGAAGAGATTCAGAAACGGGTGAAAACATCTTCCCAAAACTTGAGTTAGTACGACTTACCATTCCGCGTCGAGTTTATACCAATACCCATATGGAGTTTACAGCATATTCTATTATTCATCTCTATGAGAAAAGAGAAACCATTCCAGGTTTGAAAATAGTTTATGAACCTGAGTACTTAAGATTCTTTCAAGCGCGATTTGAGCAACTAGCTTTATGAACTGACAACTATTTTTTAATTTTCTTCAATTTTGAACGCCCTAAAACTCTGTTGGTTTTTGAAACTAAAACCTTGGTTTAATAAGAACCTTTCTATTGCACCCATATGCGCTACCCCGTAAAATACTACGATTTCCTCGTGTTCCTCGATTAAGTTCAAAATTTGTTCCTCAACCATCGAGTTTCTATCCTCCATTATATAATCAGGAGTGTAGTTTAAAATCTCTTCAAATTGTTGAGTTAATCCTTGAATTATCCCATTTGCCAAAAGTTCTCTTCTTTTAGATATTCCAGGAGTCACCCTAAATTCCACCATTCCGAGAATATTTATTAAAATAAGGCTCATTTGTTTTAGAAGTACTTCAAGTTCTTCCGGAGATGGTTCTGTTAATAAATCCTCTATTAAATCAAAGATATCCACATTTTCTGTTATTTTATCGAAGTCTAAATCGGCATGAATCCAATTGGTACGATGAGGAATATCGCCTACATAATCAATTGTAATCATTTGATGATCCAAATTCATGATTTCGCATAAATATAACTGTATTGGAAATAAGTTTTGAATTCCAAAACCTGTTTTTAAACAATCATCGTAGATTTTTTGAATATTAGCGTCAAAGTTTTTAAACTCTTTTTTAACCGTTTTCCAAATCAACTTCACATCTCGGGTAAGAAATTTTTTGTAAAACTTTTTTAAAAGATTCTTATATCGACTCCAGAAATCTTCTATCCCGGGAGAAGTAATTTCTAAGTATTCATCAAGATTCTTTACGAATATCTCTTTATCTATATTTGAAGAAGCAAGATTGAGCTTTTCAAATACACAGATGCGGTCTTGGATATAGTTCAATAATTCAACATAATAACTTACTTCTCCGATGTGAATCACGGGTAGCAAATGAACTTGTACCCTCTTTTCATTTTGATACACTATGCAATTGGAGAAAAGCGATGTTCCATCGTAATCTAAAAACTTAAATTCTTTCATAATCCCTTATATTACCCTTTAATTGAAATGTTAATTAAGGACGCCTAAGATATAACTGAAGGCTTTTGAATTAAATAAAACATGTCGTAAGAAAATACCCTTGGAAGTAAATTAAACGGATACCTTCTCTTAAAAATTATATTTATATTTTTTCCTTGTAAGACATCAAGGAATTCTTTTTCCGACCTGACCATTCCTAACCAATGTGGGTTGATTTGTATATTTTTAATAGTTCCTATAAGCCTTCTAACTATTTGTAGCAAGAGGCTCTCGGTAGGAACAGATATAAACAAAAGACCATCTTCTTTTAGAATTCGTAGGATTTCGTCAATAGCTATTGATGGATTTTCTACATGTTCCAAAATATCAAGAGCAAAGATTAAGTCAAATCTATTAGAATCGAAAGGAGTTTTTTCTTGAATATCTGCTTGGATATAATCTTTTATTCTTAAATGAGGATTTTTTGTCAAGATTTCTTTAATTCCTTCGCGTTGGGTATAATCAAAAATAAAAACATCGCTCTTTGGAAAATTCAGCTTAAAATTCAAAGAAAATAGCCCCAAACCGCCTCCTATATCAAGAACTTTAGGAAAACTTTTTCTTAACTGAAGAAAAGCTTCAATTATATTCTGTATCCTTCCAAAATACATTTTTCCAAACAAAGGAAGCATGTATGGTCCAAAACTAGAAGCGTTTCGGTATTGTTCCGGTATATAGTTTTGTAAGTCTTGGGGTCTGATAATTTTTATAGAACTTCACTTTATTTTTTTGAGTTAGAGTAGAAGGTTAATGGGAAAGTATAGTATAATTGAAAGAATAGCTGCGATAGGAAAAGTCAATAACCAAATTACGATGATTTTCCATAGTCCTTTTTTCATTGGTGTATTGCTTGCTTTTGAAAGTCCCACTAATGAGGCCACGAGCAAATGCGAACCAGAAAGAGGGATTTTTTGAATGGTCCCAATAAGCATGACGGCTGCTGTTGGTACTTGCACAGCAAATGCTGTACTCGGTCGAAGTTCCGTCATTTTACCTAAGCTTTTAATAACAATTCTTCCCAAAACCGTTACACCAGCTGCTAAACCAAAACCTGTCATAATTAATAATAAGGTTAAATTGATCTCATCTCCAACTCCAACCACTATTCCAACTGCGTTAGAACAATCATTTCCAGCTCTAGCGAAGGCTGTAATACATATCATAATCAAGATTATATAGGAATATTTGTTCTCTGATCTTTCAAAGTCTTTGAATCCCTTTAAATGCTTGAGTTTGCGTTTATTAAGTACTTTAACAACGCCATATGTTACTGTATAGCCTACTATCGGAGATGCTATCCACCACATACTCATTTCTAGTATTGTG
>JAUWDN010000133.1 GCA_030608765.1 Promethearchaeota archaeon | reverse complement strand
TATTAACTCCTCATCTACATATAAATGCTCCGATTTTGTGTTTACTATTGGTCTGTTCTTCAGACAAATTTTCCACCTTTTATCTTTGTATCCTCCTAATTTTAAATGTATCTACTTATAACGATTTATTTTAATTGTATTTGATTAAATAAATATGATCATGCAAATGGTTCTTATTATTAAAATTCAATTATTATTAGTTTTAAAACGACTTGTTTCTGATTTTAAGACTTTCATCATTGCCTGTTATAGTTGAAAATAACCGAATCAGATTTAAATGGAATAAAGATTATAACTAATAATCATAGCATTAACTCTTAAGTAAAAAAAAAATCATATTTTTTTAAGTGACGAATATCCATGTTAGAAGCTAAAAAATCTAAAAAAAAAACAAAATACCAAATTAATCCATCTCAAAGAAAAGCGTTAATTGGTAGAATATATCCCATCCTCTTGGTGGGGGCATTAGTCTGGTTATCGGGAGAAATTTTGTTTAGCTTTCTATTCTCAGATTTGGATATTACAGGACGAAATTTAATATTCTATATTATAATTGTAATCGTAGAAGCGAATTTATTTATCTTATTTTTCTTTGCCTCTAAATATAATAAAACGCTATTTAGCATCTTACTCTTTATAACACTCTGTTTTCTTTTAGGAATTTTAAGTTTACCTATAGTGATCTTTACAGAATTTAAATCCCAAGTTCATATGTTTGTCAGCCTGTCAGTTGGTGCAAATATTATAGTTAACTTGATAACTCTCTTTCTAAGAGATAAGTACTTCTCTAAAGGATATATTTGGGCGCATATTCTATTATTTTTAGGTGGATGTGCCATAGTAGAACTCGTCTTCATAGTTATTTTCAACATTAAAAACTTTTTACTTACAGTCCCCCTCTCACTTGTATATATTTTGATCATCTCCTTAATCTTAATCTTTTATGGGGTTCGAACCGTTAGTAAAGTTGAAGATGATAATTGGATATATGCATTATTTAAAATTCTTGGAGTGCTACTATTAGCCCTTGCCTTAGCTGTTGCTATAGCAATTATTGTACTTATAATTATAGCATGTGTAATTGCCAGCGATGGAGCTTTAGATTTATCAGGGCTAGGTGGAGGGGGTGGAGGTTTTTCAAAAAAAAAGAAGAAACAACCGAAGATTTAACTCTCTTTTACTTTTTTTATAAATGAAAATACTACTTTATTTGTATGAAAATTTTCTTTATACTCCATTAACTAAAAGAACTATGGGGAAATTTATGAGTCTGCTAAAAGACTGTAACTAGGTTATTCTTAAAAATTGATAAGAAGAATTGAATAAAAAAATAAAAATATATAAAAATAAATTGTTTATTTGCCACCAAATTCCGAAACATCGCCAAATAAGCGCTTAATAGCGTCCAATCTGGTTTCTTCGCCAATTTGTTCGACATTTTTTAAACTTATGGCTTCTTTTGGACAAACGGCAATGCATTGAGGTTCTGTTTTACCTACTTCCGGATCAATAAAATCCTCTTTCATACCATCGCATAGATCACATATAAGAGCTTTCTGGGATTCAATATGTAAATTGATAACTCCAAAATCGCAGGCGCGAATGCAAAACGCACAACCGTTGCACTTTTCTTCGTCCACTATTATGGATCCTGTCTCGGGATTCTTTTCCAAAGCTTTTTCTGGACAACTACGAATGCATGGTGCGTCTTCGCACTTCTGGCACGCTAAAGCGATGTTAAAAACGGGTTCAATTCGCACTCTATGGATTCGCGTGTTAATAGGGTTAAATTCGCCATCGTGGACAAAAGAGCATACAGATTCACAAGTTTCGCACCCTGTGCATAAATATGGGTCGATGATTATGAATTGATGCATTTTTCCACCGCGTTTCTTCAACGAAGATATAGACATTTTACTTCTTACCTCCAGCCTGTTTTAACTTACCAATTACAAAATCCAAACCCAAATTCTTTAGAGTTTCGTCCGTAGGAATACCTGTCTTAGTGTCCCAACCTCTTGCTTCGTAGTATCCACTTAATAACTTCTGGTATCCTTCTTCTTTTAAAACGACACCTTTAGCAGGACCTTTTGTATGGGCGTCTTTGAAAAACTTTTCTGGAGGATGATCGTCAGCTCGAGTCCAACCTTCACGAATATTGAAACATTTTGAAAGGTTTAATATAGCATCTCCTCTAATATTAATGGATTCTTCGGTGTGTGGTATCCCAGTAACTAATTCATAAACTTTAGCCATTTCTGCATCGTTTTCATAAATTCCGCGCGTGAACTTACAAATAACATAAGAATCAATTACAGCATAAATATCTTCGGTAGCTTTTATTGATTTACCGCGTTCAAGGGCTTTATCGTATCCGAATCTATCGAATTTACCTTTTGCGTCTAAGCCGTAAGCACCGTTTCGCAAGTGACAAGCTCCCCTAATTGATACGCTTTCTCCAACAGCGAAACTAGTCATACCGTGAATGTCAAACGCAGGCATCTCAAGCCCTTTAATGTGCATCCCGTAATACCCCGCGTTCTTCCTTCCCATTTCCTCTAGTCGAATACCGGCTTGTCTACAACCATCTCCAAAGATTTCACCCGCAAAACCTTTTCCTAAGATCATTTCTTCCGTAAATCGTGACAGATTAGTGGTAGAACCAAATGGTAGTTCGTATCCAAGGTCTTTCTTGGTTATGAGCCCTAGATCGAATAACTCACAAGCCATGCTAGCTGTAACGCCACCTGAAATAGCGTCAATCCCTAGGTCATCACATAATGAAACGCATTTAAAAATAGTTGGCCAATCCTTACAACCAGTGTTAGATCCAAAGGAATAACACATTTCTACATCGATCGATGCAACTAAATTCGGATATTCTGGGTGGGTTTTTGGTACTCTTGCTAGATGATCGCATGCGATTGAACATTGGGAGCAAGCAACTTTTTTAACTACCCAATCTTCGTTGAGCGTATCTCCAGTAAAGGCGCCATTGTCAATCTCTTCCCATGTACCTTCGCGATAATTCATGGTAGGGAACATTCCGAGTTTATTATAACTAGTTATTCCAGCAGGAGTGCCTAAATCACGATATTTGGCGGTTGCTGGACCGTTAGCTACTTTAATCAATTTCTTAGCTAATTTGTAGAATTCGGCAGGATGAGCAACCTTGATTCCTTTCGTACCCCTGAATGCTATAGCTTTTAGATTTTTACTTCCCATTACCGCACCCATTCCCGTGCGCCCCGCTTGTCTGTTTCTATCGTTTGTAATGCACCCCAATTTGCTCAGTCGTTCTCCTCCTTGTCCGATTGACATAACAGCTAATCTTTGATCTTGAAATTCTTCGCGTAATATTTCTTCCGTTTCAAAATTTCCCTTCCCCCAAACGGTTTTTTCACATGGCTCAAGGTAGTAATCGTCGTCATCTACAACCAAGTAAACGGGTTCAGAAGCTTTTCCTTTGATCACGATCGCGTTGATTCCAGCACGTCGCGCTTGTGCTCCAACTGAACCTGAGGAAATAGACATGCCAAACATACCTGTTAACGGTGATTTAGCAAATACGCCGTACTTTGAACTAGTAGGTAGTATCGTAGTTGGAAAAGGGCCTATAGACCAAATAAATACATTTTCTGGGCTTAATGGATCTATACCAGGTTTTAATTCGTCCCAGAGGATTTTCGCACCAAATCCATAACCACCAATCCAGTCGCGGCAAAATTCTCCAGATAAAGTAGATTTCCCTATTTTTCCACTCGTTAAATCGACATCGATTCTCACTTGGGAGTATCCTTTGATATCGTCAGGTAAAGTTATTTCTTTAGCTTTACTCATGTTTTTCACTAATTTTTATTTTTGATTTTTTTAGTTTAGAGACTAATAATATTTATTATAGAGAATTATATATAATTTATTAGGTTATTTGTTAATTTAAACAACCTCTACCCTAACTAAAAATAATGTTAAATTGATCTCTATTAAAATTTGAAAATTTAATAGAAAAAAAAATGAAGAAAAATAAGAAGTTTCTACTACTAACTAAAGATCGCTGCCTTTCACAATACTCCAGTTATTACTGTTATAAGCGTATATCCATGTATCTCCAAGGGTATTTCCTGGGAACCGAAATCCTCCAAATAAGATAGCTTTCTGACTATTAAAGTCATAAACCATAGAGAAATCCATTCTATTGGAAGGATGACTAAAAGGTAGAGCCTCCATCCATTGATTAGTCGAGGGATCGAATATCCAAGTGTCTTCTATTGCTTCTCCTGGAGCTCCCGCGTGTCTTCCTCCAAAAATTATCGTCTTTTGAAACTGAGGATCATAAACCGTTCCAAGACCGTATCTACCTAAAGGAGTTTGATTAACCAAAGGAGTTTGGTTTTGAATGAAAGTAAAGAAAAGAAAAATTCATACCAATCCAGATGAAATAACGATTATTGCCAGAACTATCGATAAGTATTTAGTTTTCTTCTTCATGAGAACATATCTACATTATAGATTCAAATTGGTTTCCTTAATTAATCTAATTAATTGATTTCTGGTAAACTTATATATATTTCTATTCGAAATTCCCTATATCGGAAACAATTAAAATTCTTTTTAAGGATAATAAAAGCATATTTAAACTTCTTTAAATTATATTTAACAATAGTATAAAGACCGTTATGGGATTCATATGACTGAAACTACTGATAAAAATGTAAGTAAGAAAAACGACAGAATTCTCTCAAGTGACATCATTAAAAATGTTATTGCGAACGCAAATTATTGCTATAATTGTAATCGTTGCGTTAATGTATGCCCTGTATCTTACTTAGATTTATTTTACCCGAGAAATTTAATTACTGATTTAACCTTCTTATCTCCAGAGGAAGCGTTAC
>JAUWDN010000176.1 GCA_030608765.1 Promethearchaeota archaeon | reverse complement strand
TGATAAAATGTATGACCTTCCTACAGCAACATTTGCTTCAAAGAAAGCGTATAAAAAAGCAGGCATTAAAAACCCCGTAAAGGATTTAGATGTAGCAGAAATCTATGAACCGACATCTTGGAGCGAACTTTCATGGACCGAAGCGTTAGGGTTTTGCAAACCTGGTGAAGGCGGAAAATTATTAGACGAAGGAATAACTTTAATGAGTGGAGAGTTTCCTGTCAACCCATCAGGGGGTGTTTTAAGCACAAATCCTATTGGGGCTACAGCACTAGTACGAGTAGCTGAAGCCGCAATTCAAGTAATGGGGAGGGGTGAGAAAAGACAAGTACCCGATGTAGAAAAAGCTCTTGCAATGGGATTTGGCGGAAGTCTCTGGACTGAAATTCTAATTTTAGGAAAAGAACCTTTGAGGTGATAATATGAGCAAAAAAAAAGGTCAAGAAAAAGTGTTTGAAATTAAATGGAAAACTGACTTACCATATAGGTATTCAATTGGCAAACTTGCAGTTAAATTTTTCGAGGAACTCAAGAAAAATAAAAAGATAATGGGAAGTAAATGCTCAAAATGTGGTAAAGTAAATTTTCCACCAAGAGCAGTTTGTGCCGATTGCATGGTTGAAATGACTATTGATGATATGGTTGAATTATCCCCTAAAGGTACTTTGGAAGGTTTCACGGTAGTAAATTATCCTTTCACTGATCCTAACACTGGAGGCATGCGTCCCTTTCCCTACGGTTATGCTCTATTTAAATTGGATGGCGCTGATACTTACACAATGCATTTTATTAACGAAACAGATTATACCAAGCTGAAAGTTGGACAACGCGTTGAAGCCGTTTTTAAAGAAGAAAGAGAAGGCAATATAGGAGATATTTTATATTATAGAGTAATAGAAAATGAGGATTAAAACTGGAGGGAAAAAAAATGAACCAAGAAATTGAGAAAAAAGTATTTAGAGGTAGAATTAAAGTTCCTTATAAGCACACTGCTGGGGCATATGTTGAAAAATTTATTTCCGAGATTGGAAAAAACAACAAGATTTTCGGCGTTAAATGCCCAAAGTGCAAAAAAGTTTACGTACCTCCCAAAATGATTTGTTTTGAATGTTTTGAAAAAATGGAAGAGTGGGTTGAGATCGGAAATCAAGGAATTGTTAAGGGGTTTACTGTTATCACGCATTCTACACCAGTTATGCCCTTGGAACCTCCGTTCGCTTATGGAATTATTAGACTCGATGGTGCAGATACTGATTTTGTACATATCATAAAAGAAAGCAATCCAGAAAAACTAAAAATAGGGATGAAAGTAAGAGCGGTATTTAAAGAAAAACCCAGAAAAAGAATTTTGGATATAGAATATTTCGAGCCAATATAATAAAAAATTAATACTTTTTTTTTTTACCTTTATTATGTTTATAACAATTAATTAAAATTATTAAAGTGAAAAATTGTGAATGAAAAAGCAGTTTTAATAGAAAAAAACGAAGATGGAACTATAACAACGATAAAATTGAACCGACCAGAAAAGAAGAATGCAATGAATTATGATATATTAGCAGGACTTCAAAACGCTATAGATAAGATTGAAAGATCTAATACTCGAGTCGTGATTATCACTGGAGGGGATGAATTCTTTAGCGCTGGTATAGATTTGAATTTTTTAACAGGCCAAGAAAAAGATCCAGAAGGAATAATTCCGGATTTAAGGATACCTCGCAATTTTAGATACTTTGCAAATACTTGGATACAACCAATTTTTACTAAAATTGAGAAAATGGAAAAACCAGTTATCGCAAAGATTAACGGTTATTGTTTTGGAATGGCTTTTGAGTTAGCACTCGCTTGTGACTTTAGGTTTTGCTTAGATTCTGCGAATTTTAGCATGTTAGAAACAAAGATTGGTATGAATCCTGATGTAGGGGGGACTATAAGAACGGTAAGACTATGTGGAATCCCTAACGCTAAAGATATTATTTTAACTGGAAGGAATTTCGACGGGAACGAAGCGTATAGGCTTGGGGTAGTCAATAGAGTAGCAAAATCTCCAGAAGAATTAGATTCAATTATTAAAATGTATTCTGACGAGCTTATTGATAGCGCTCCACTCGCCGTAGGTTTAGCAAAAAAATTGATTGACAATTGTTATGGTAAAGATGTATTTTTTGGGCTTGAATTAGAAACTTTGGTTAGTTCTCAATTACTTCAAACTAAAGATGCAATGTCCGGAGCTCTCGCAAGACTACAGAAAACTAAACCGAAATGGCGATCTAAGTAAAAATCTTTTTAATTATCGCCCAATAAAAATAGGGTCTCTTTTTTCTTTTAGAGCTCTCATGGATTCGTTGAAATCTTTTGATCTAAACATTTTCCTTAAACCTTTATTTTCTAAATCCAATGTTTTATCTAAAATATCAATGAAGTAAGCGTGCATAGTTTTTTTCATAAGTTTTATTGAAAGATACGGTCCTTGAGGAGGAATTAATCTCAATGCTTGTTGTCTAGCAAATGGTATCAATTCTTCCTTAGGTAAGACTTTATTCACGAGACCAAGCTCAAAAGCTTTCTGGGCTGTAATTTTATCTCCAAAAAAACAAATTTCCTTAGCTCTTTGAAATCCAACTAAAAACGGTAACATAAACGAGGCACTAAATTCTGGAATGATGGCTCTTTTAGAAAAATAAAACCCTAACCAAGCATCCTCAGCGATATATATGAGATCCGCCCCCGATAATGGCATAGTAATAGCACCACCAATTGCTAATCCGTTAATCGCAGCAATAACTGGTTTAGAGAAATTCCAAAGTGCCATACATAATTTTTTTTGAGCGATATCCATCAGATCTATTTCCATTCTAATCTCTTTTTGTATCTTCTCAAAATAATTCGGTTCAAAGTATCCCCCCGATGAAAAAGCATTTCCTTCGGGATTTCCGGTGATTATTAGCACTTTTGCGTTCTTATCTTTTTCCATATCTTCTAATACCGTTAAAATCTCTAAAAAAGAGACATAAGTTACTGCATTCCTTCTTTCTGGTCTATTTATGGTAACAGTACAAATACCATTCTCTTCCTTTTCATATAAAATGTCTTCAAAATCGGATATATTCATTTTTTCAACTCCTACTCCTTCAATATTAATTAAATAATTTTTAAGAATATCATAAATTTTGTTTTAAAATAAACCCAATTTGCTCTATGCTATAGTTAATATCATCTGCGTTGATACCATAGTGAGTTACAAATCGAATTTTTTCTTTACTAATGTTAAAAGCTAAAATGCCTGCTTTATTAAGAGCTGTAATAATTTTAAGAATTCTGACCTTTTCTAACATCTCAATTATAACTATATTAGTATCTGTTGGATGCACTTTTATAGGTAAGTTTAGGTTTTTTAATCCTTCAGAGAGTAATTTTGCGTTTTTATGATCGTCAGCAAGCCTATTTATCCATTTAGGTTCTAATGCAATGAGCCCAAAGGCAGCAATAATTCCCGCCTGACGCATTCCTCCACCAACCATTTTTCGAAATCTTCTAGCTTTTGAAATGAATTTTTTAGAACCCGCTACAATTGATCCTACAGGACACGATAATCCTTTAGACAAACAAAACATTACACTATCGGTATGTTTAGTAATTTCAGATACAGGTACGTTCAAACCGATTGCTGCGTTAAAAATCCTTGCGCCATCTAAATGAAATTTTAGATCGTTTTTCTTAGCAAAATCTCTCATTTTCTTTAAAACATCAAGTTCAACTATTGCACCACCATGGTAATTATGTGTATTTTCGACACATAATAGCGTGGATGGTGGTTCATGTATTTCTTCTTTATCTCGAATTAAAGACTGAAGATGTTCAATTGAAGGAACTCCTCTAACAGAAGGATATGTCCTAATCATTAAACCTCCTATTCGTGCCGCGCTCCCTACTTCATTTAAAAAAATATGACTTTGTTCTTCTAAAAGAATTTCGTCTCCAGGTTTAGTTTGTGAAAGAAATGAGACTAAATTACCCTGCGTTCCTGATGTTACAAATAGCGCAGCCTCTTTTCCGATGAGTTTAGCAGCATTTTCCTCTAATTCATTCACAGTTGGATCCTCCCCCATTACATCATCTCCAAGTCGAGAATTACCCATTGATTTTACATATTCCCACATTTCAGGAGATGGCTTGGTAACCGTATCAGATCGTAAATCAAT
>JAUWDN010000156.1 GCA_030608765.1 Promethearchaeota archaeon | reverse complement strand
GTGGCGTGTCAAATTGTTGAACCCGATCATCCTTTCTTAGACGGTGTGTTAAGCGAAATATCGCAAGCTAAATGGCAAAAAATGACAGCTAAAGACACAAAGAAAGCTGAATTTAAGTGGTGGCTTGAAAATAGGTCTTTTCCTATTCAAGTTCTCAGCCCTGCAGTTCGTGTCCTAATCCGGTCGTATCAAATACAAAAAAAATGGGGCGAAGATCCTGTATTGTGTTACTTTGATCATGGAAACGCAGGAGGGCGTGTTATTCACTTAATTTCCCATACGCATTTACAGAAAGGAGGAGCAAAAGGTAAATACGCTTCAGCCTTAATTTTAACCAATATATTAGACGAAAAAGTATCTGCAAAGATGGGAATTACGAAAAAACCCGCAAAAGGGTATGTCTCAGATTGGGAACAATCTGAACCTTATGTTCAATCACAACAAGCAACTCCCTCTGTACCAAATAATCAATATTTAAACCCTTCAAGTTCAAATATAGGTTTAACGGGTACTTCTCAAATAGTTGAAGTTGATGTAAATAGCGCGGACTTCTCATATGCAGATAAATGTAGTTATTGTGGGTATGATTACGGCGAATACACAGGGAAAATTTATAAGTGTCAATCATGTGGTACGACATATCATGAAAATTGTCTCAACATGCAAATTAACGAAGGTACGTGTAAAAATTGCGGAAAAATTCTACTTTGGTAGATTCTAAAACCTAATTTCAAAAATTCTTTTCAAATTTTAATCTTTTGAGAAAAAAATAATATCTGAAGATATACCAGCATAATATCTGAGTAGGTTGCATTTTTCGTGAAAGGCCGGTTTCACGAACTTATTCCTTAAAAAAGTATCATAATGTCAAAAAAATAAGTTAAAATAATAAAAAAAAAAAATCGCTAAAATATCTAAGAGGTTTTTATGATTCTTATTCCTCAATAATCTCGATTACTTCCTCGGGACACTGGGTTTCACATGCTCTGCAACCGACGCAATCGTCTCTATTCTCTTCGATTATATTTACCTTTCCGCCTTCGGGTTCCCCGAAGCATTCGCTTGGGCAGACTTCGTAACAAGTTCCACAGCCAGTGCAACCATCTAAATCTAGCTTAATTTGAAAGCTCATTTTCGATTCCTTATATATTTTTTTTCGTAATTAAGTAATTTTCAATTGATAAAATAATTACCTTTGTTTATCAGAATTGTGTAAAAGATTTAAATTTCGTTCTTATTTTGTGAAATGATCGGCATAAGAATTCATAATTTCTTAAATAAAAAAAAGTAAAAATTATATTTTTCTCTTATAATTCAAGATTTTTTAAACCAAGGAAATATAATACTGCTGTAAAGGCGCTCCCGATTATTCCACCATAAAAACCTGCATCAAACCACCACCAAGCATCTTCTATCTCCATATCTACGCCAAATATTATGCCACCAATTAAGCTCAGAGTAAAAACAAGTGCTGCAGCGTAAAAACCGAACTGTACCATTTTCTTATCGGGAATTTTTTCAGGAAACCAAAGCACAAGTACTGATATAGCGGCGCAATATAGAAGCAAAAATCCCGAGATTGCGATCGGAATGCCATAGATGCTGCTCCACGCATCTATACCCCCCCATATATAAACTCCCAGGTAGTAATTTGAGCCGTTCCACCCTCCGAAATCAAAAACTAAGAGTAGTATACCACCAGCAGCACTAAAGATTAAAGCCCCTATAAACAATATTGTTTGGGGCATTTCATTTCTGTCACTCGACATCTTTTATCACTTTTTATTTTAAGTTTAGATAATTAAATAGAAATTAATTCTATTTTTATTTATAATTATATCTTATTTAAAATAATTTAAATGTTAAGACTAAGTATTTGGTTTTGCGTACAAGAAAGGAAATTCAATAATGGTTAAGATTGAAGAACAATGGGATTTCCATTCCAATGAATCGATTCTTGGGATTGAAATAGGAGATGTCAATAATAACGGTCAAAATGAAATTATAGCGTTCACTGAATCCGGGAAACTTCTTGTTATTTCATTAAGTGGCAATAAAATAACTGAATTAGAAATCTCAGAAAATTCCTCTATTTGGCAAGCAAAAATATGCGATATTGATCGCGATAATAAAAACGAAGTTATCTTGGGGGGTTTAGACGGTCTCTTAAGAACGTTCAAATGTAACACCTCTTATGAATCACAACCTTTTTGGGCGCATCAATTTGGTGCCTCTATTAGCGGTTTCTTATATGCGGATGTTAATGTTGATGGTATTGAAGAAATTATAGCCTATTCAATTGATAAGAGCATACGATGTCTAAATTCTTTTGATGGTTCTTTAATATGGGGACAATTATTTGAAGATGGAATTGGTGATGCTATTTTATGGCAAGATCCGTTAAATCCTCTCACCTTAGAGGTAATAGCATGCGGAAATGATGGAACAATTCGCAGTTTTAAAGGAAGTAATGGTGAATTAATTTGGTTTAAGCGTTTTAAGGATAAAATTCGTTGCGTTTCAGGGTTAAAATCAGGTAATAAAGAAATGATTGTGTGCGGAGGAGATGATAAAAAACTTTATGTAATCGATAAAAATACTCGCGAAGATTTAAAATCTTTTCATTTCGATGATTTCGTATGGAAATGCTTATCATTTACCATTGAAAAGAAATTAAATTTATTTGTAAGTACTTACTCATTTAGCTTTTTTGACGATTCTATTCAAGTCCAGGATATCAAATTTAGTTCAAAAATTTTGTGTTTAAATTCCAAACTAGAGAAAAAGTGGGAGATTGAGAATACAAATCTGGAATGTTTTATTCAAGCAGAAATCTTTTCTAATAAATATTTCATTATTGGAACAACTAAAGGAAATATTCTAATCTTAGAAGCTGGTTCTGGTGAAATTATTGCTAAAATTAACAAAAATTCCTGTGTTAATGACATTAAATACGATTCAGAGTTAAATATTCTTATTAGCTGTCATGATGACGGTTCTATATTCGCTTACTTTTTAGGTAAGCCTTAATTTTATTATTTGGATAAAATACTTCTAATTGAAAAACTATGTGCCGTATGTTCTTTAAGTGCTCTCTTGATCCTTTTAATATAGATTACAAAATTTTAAAAGAATATGTAAAATCGTGCCATTGGCGCTATTTAAGAAAGTATGACCTATTAGGACACCATGGATTAGGCTGGGGGTTTGCGTACATCACTGAGAATGATAATCAACTCGTAATAAAGCGAGATATTAACGCTATCTACCACGCAGATTGGAAAAACCTTGCTAAAATCAAAACTAGATTCCTTTTAGTCCACGCAAGAAAAACTCTTCCTTGGAAAAAGAACATTGGTAACGTACACCCTATTAATATTAAAGAGAAATATCTTATAACTCATAATGGAATTATAAAAAGCTTCCCAAGTAAAAAATTAAAAAACCCAAAATTGGATAATATTTACAACGAAACTGATTTAGACACTCGAAAATACCTTTGTTCTATTATTAACGAGTTACAGGAAGGTAATAATCTAAAGAGTGGCTTGGAAAACATCTTTAAGGGGATCGAAATAGGCGCTGGTGCTAATGCTTTTCTTTTTAATTCCCATTTTTGCAATGTCATCACTAATCATAAAAATAATTTTAACGGGAGACACCATACACTATTTTTAAGTAAAAATCATAAAGATATCCTTGTAAGCACAACACCATTTACTGAAAATGCTAAAGAAATTCCAAACCACTCCTTAATACAAATAGATTTAAATGACCTAAACTTGAATATGGTGAAATTAGAATTTTAGAATCAGTTGATAAAATTTAAAATAAAAAAAATAAAAAAGATTAATAATCCTCTGCCTACTCTCCGGATTCTTCTTCAGCAGCTAATTCCTCTTCCAATTCTTCGAGCGGAACAGGTGCTGGTGTGGTGAGCATCGAATATCCTATCCAAATAGCGATAATCGCGATTAGAAGTACCATAATCCAGAGTGGTAGAACGGTAAATAGCCTGTAATCGAGCCAATCGATTGTTCCGAATAACCGGAAGAAGGCATCCCAATTTTTATCGCCACCAAGGGTTTCAAACCATAAATCAACAACACTTCCCATGGTATAGACAATAGCGATTAAAATGCCAAGGATCATAACGATTGCTCCAATTATCTTGTCTTTAGCCATATTTAACACCTTTATGAATTTCAGACACAATTTTTTTTTAATATTTTCAAGCATGGTTACTTTGCTTAATATTATTTTTAAAATTATATTAAATTAAAACCATTCGTTAAGGATCACTTGGTTTTAATTGTGATGATCCATAATTTGATAATATAAAAGGAATATTGTTATATAAATCGGTTTTATTAAAGAGAATAATATGCCAAATCGAGCCCAGTACGTTCTAATCATCGGTTCAAGTAATATGGATTTGAATATCTACTTGCAACGGTTCCCAAAGCCAGGTGAGACCGTAACAGGGGGTGTTTATAA
>JAUWDN010000001.1 GCA_030608765.1 Promethearchaeota archaeon | reverse complement strand
TGAAAAATAAAAATAAAAAGAAGCCAGTACTTATCATTTATGGAATATTTTCGATTTTTTTTGAATTGTATTTATTATATTTCCTTATATTAGCTCCAGGAGCACCTGTTGATTCATTATTAGGGATTATACATGATCCCGCTAATCCTATGGACATAGATTATAAGGGTTTCGTGTTGATATTTTTAGGTTTGAGTATATTGACGGCTTGCGTAACGGGGTTTCACTTTGCTGCAAAATCCATGAAAAAGAAAGAATCACCTGAGATAAGATGGAAGGGAAAGTTTCTATTGATAGGTTTTTTGTTTTTTGGAATCTCTGCTATATTTGACGCTATTGTTGAGATGGATCCCATCCAATTAGTATTAATGAGAATTATCTTAGCGTTAGCAACTTTTTTCTTTTACCTTGGATTTATCCTTCCTGGTTGGAGTAAAAAAATCCTATCAATTAAAGAAGAATCAACAGCTACTCATTAAAGTTATTACCGGGATTCCTCTAGTTGCATTTTACTTAGCGAGGATGCTCTAATTTTCATAGCCTCGTTTATTTCTAAATAATCTTTTTTCGCCGTAAAGAAAAGCGGAATCCATAGGCAAGTAGAGAATATCCCAAATATTAGAAATGACCAAAAAATTGTTGCAGAAAAGCTTCCCGTTAATGTTACGACGAAGCCACCTATAACTGCACCTAAGGCTCGTCCGATGGAATCTATAAAGGATCCAACTGCTACCATAGTCCCTCGATTCTCTGGAAAATTCACATCAATAAGAGAACTGTACCAATTGGGGCCAATTCCCATAGTGAAAGCGAGACCTACACCCAGAAAAGAACAATAAACTAACCACAAAACCCAAAACCCAATATCGTTGACAAATAAAGTACCAAAGAAGAAAGTAGAGTTTGCAACGTTAGGTGTCATCGCAAATCCAAATAAAAAGAAGGGTAAATTCAAAATCGAACAAATAACCGCTACTTTCACCCTACCAGAAAGGTCTCCACGCTGAACTTTCTTATCTCCCAAATGTGCGAGCCAAAATTGTCCAATTATTAATCCCAATACTATTATAAACAAAAATAGAATAATCACCTTAATATCGATAACGCTAACACCAATTTCAAGCTGGATATAGGGGAAAATATAAGCTAATACTAAACCTGAAGCGATTACATCAAAAAAATTGAACATCAGGAAGAAGTTTGATTTTCTTTTGAAGACGAATTTTAAATCTGAAAATTTGATCTTGTAGGAATACCGGATATTTTCGTCTGAGAAAACTTCTTTTAATTGTTTTTCTTTTGCTGCTCTCTTAGGCTCTAGGGTGAAGAAATAATTAAAGCCTGTAAATATGAGAGCTATGATACCAAGATAAAAATATGGTAACCGCCAAGTATATAATATATTGGGATAATTAAAGGCAATAAAGTCGATTTTTTCATTGAGTGTTTCAAGGAGTTGTAATTCTACAGCTTCGAAATCAATAAAGTTAAACGCTAAAGCTAGTACTCCTGCAACCAAGGTTCCTATAGTTGTTATCAATCCCCAAAATGCGAAAGATTTTGAGCGTGAATCGGGTGAGATTATGTCTGCTAAATATGAAATTACAATTGGAGTGGTTACACTTACGGCGATTGCTGCTACGATCCTGACAAGCATTAGTTGCCAGAATTCTTCTACAAATATATGCAATATTGCCGTTAATGCCCACAATTCTCCAGCAAAGATTAAAATATTTTTTCTCTCTATCATATCGGATAAATATCCGAATATTAAAATTGAAATGCCATTTACAATAGTATAAATACCTATGATAATGCCTAGGGTTTCAAAATATATGCCCAAATCAGCTGCAATTAATACTTCGTTAGGTAGAAACAAAGCAGTATCCATTATTATGATTAGAATTAACGACAAAAAGAAAAATAACGAAACTAACTCTCTTTTCTTCATAATTAATATACATTTTTAATATTCTGTAAAATTAATTTTATTTCGTTGTAATCTTATAATAAGGTTGCTTTTTTCAGAAGAGATACTTTTAAATTTAGAAGTATCAAAACTAGTAAATGCATAATTTTTTTATATAATTATAAAACAATACGAAGAAATGATTAAAAATGTCCGAAGAAAAGATTGAAGGAGAACCAGAAGGAAGTAAAAGATTACATGTGCGTTACGAGTGGTTAGATCAATTTCGAGGATTGATAATAATTTTCCTTATCATATCGGTGATAACATGGCCATTATCGGGTGATTTTCCAGGTACAGTTGCTCCAATAGGCCCTCCTCTCCTAAATCATGGATTTCAATACTACGATGGAAATCCCGCATTGATAACTATAATTGATATTGGCCAACAAATATTTATGTTCATTCTAGGTTTTGTTTCGTATATAGCTTTTACTAGCAGGAAAGAAAAAAGAGGTGTTGGGGCTGCGTGGAAGCATGGTATAATACGCGTAGCTATTTTGTATGGATTAGCTTTCTTAGATGATGGATTAATAGGAGGCTTACTTTTTGGTGATGGTATTCCTTGGGATGAAGTGTTATGGTATGGTACTTTAGCCAATTTAGCAATAGGTACTTTTGCTGCTTATCTGTTTGCATATTTGATTCCTAAAAGCGCGGATAAAAGATTATATGTATGCATTGGAATAATGGTTGTTCACGCAATTTTGTATGCAACTCCTATATTCGAACATAAAGGCTTTGGTGGTGGTACTATTCCTTTTCCATTTAATTCGTTGAACCATGCAGCTATTGCCATTGCAGGGACATGTTTCTCTCAATGGTATAAAATGGATTCGAGTGACCCTAGTGTAGGTTTTAAAAAGAGAATTTTACCAGTGGCAACGATTTTTATAATTGTATTCTATTGTTTGGATTGGATACAACCTGCAGAACACCACGATGCGACAACATCCCTTGCATTTTTCGCAATTGCAGCCTCTGGTTTTTTAATAGCGGTTTTCTATGGATTCGAGAAAATGAAGTTTAAAGTTCCAGTGCTTTCAGAAATGGGTAAAAACATGCTCCTATTGTTTATATTGGCTTTTGTTTTCGATGTTGCCATAGGCCTTTTTGAAACAGAGATTCGTATGGCAAATCCAATAATAATAATGCTCTTAGTAGGAGTGCTACCAATCGCAATTGAAGCAGGAATAGCGCTACTGCTAGCTAGATGGGATATTAAGATTAAAATCTAATATTTTTTTTTTATTTACCAGTAAATGTTATTTTTATAAAACGACTATATCACATAATTTTATTATATTCTCAATTGAGATGAGAAGTAAGAAATATACTCTAAATATATAAAAGTAGAAATTATTATATTTTTGAATAAATACAATGAGGAAGAATTAGTTATGAATTCATCAAATGATATTACCGTTGGGTTAGACTATAGTCATAACAATATGCTCACATTAGAAGCGTCAAGTTACGCTGATTTTACACAGTTCTTATTTACTTCTGCTTATAAGTTGGGGAAAATTGAAGCCGGGTTCAAGTCTTTAGAAAAAGTTAAGAACTACACGGCTATTATAATGTCAATACCTAAAAATATCTACTTATCACCGAAAGAAATAGAAGTTTTAGAAGAATACGTAAGAACTGGTGGCAGTTTACTCATCATAGGTTCTCAAGGGGGAGAATATAATAATAGAACGAATATTAATGAATTAACGAGAAAATTTGGATTTGAGTTTATAGCCGATGAAATTAACGATTCAGTTAATTATGTTAATTTACAGAAAAGACCGTTAATTGCTGACTTTAAACCGCATTACATAACTGAAAACATAAAAAAAGTAGTTTTATCAAGTTCTTGTTCTTTAGGGACAATAAAGATCCCTAAGAAGGAAAAGAACATAAAAGTCGAAGTGCTTGTGAGAGGGGGGCTAAACTGTTGGAGGAAACGATTTGATGGCAAGGACTGGATAGAAGAAGACTGCCCTAGAGTTCCGTTACTTCTTACTTCCGAGTATTACCATGGTCAAGTGGTGTCATTTGGCACACTATCTATATTCTCGTCTCTTGGGAGAGAATACGGGTTTTCTGCTTTTGACAACGATATAATCATTGCCAATATCTTAAGGTGGCTTACTTTAGATATTACAGCTGAAGGTAAAGTTATAACAATTGATATTCAAAGAGATTTATTTCATTGGGCTGATTACATTGTTAAAAGAAAGAGGTGGGAAAATTTTTCTGATTTGATTAATGTTAGTTTAAAGTATTTTAAAGATAATTATAAGACAATAATAAAAGAATTAGAAAACAAACAACAAGACAGGTACCAAAGAACACCAACGCCAAAAAAAGTAGTAAAAGAAAAAGAAGAAGAGAAAGTAATCGATTTGATTCCAAAAAGGAAGAAAGAAGACATAGATGATATTATAAGTGCTATCGAGGAGATAACGGGAGAAAAATATGAACGGTCTATTTCTGGAGATGAGGTTATAAAAGATTCGCCAGAGAAAAGTAAACAAGTTGGAGAGTTACCCGAGGATCTCAATACACTAACCGTGAAAGAACTAAAAGCTTATTGTAATAAGAACAACATTAATCTTCCAGCCAAGGCTTTAAAGAAAGATATTATTAAGATAATTTTGTATGTTTTAGGTAATGATTAACTAATTGAACTTAACCTAAAACTAAAAATAGTATGCTTCTTTTTTCTAAACTAAGTATCCTATCTTTCATTAATTATGAATCGATTCATATTTGTTTTAGGGTCAAACTGGCGCTTGTCTATAGCTGAACTTGATAATTTTTTAAAGAATTCGCAATTTAAGGGACGAATTACAGATTATTCCGCGAATATTGCGATAGTTGAATTTGATGATTTGCACAAAAATAAGTATTATATCAATGATTTAATGGAGATTCAATATATTCTAGGTGGGTGTCAGAAGATTGCTGAGATTTACGATTTTGTGGACATTCAAACTACTTATGATGCATTTCCACTAAAAGTAGAGAAGTTTAAACAAATTGAAAGTAGGAGAAAAGAAATTCTAAGGGTCACCAATAGTTCCCTTAAGAAAATATTTCCAAGAATTAAAAACGAAAGCATTTTTTTTGCGGTTTCAATTTATCCAAATCTTTATGACGACAGTTATTATTCTGAAGTTCTAGTAAAACACTTTCTTCCCTTCTTAAATAAAGGAATCAGGGGGCTTTTAAATGAAAATGGAGCTCAAAAATCCCTCTATTACAAATATCCAGAAGAAAAAATTAAATCTGGTAATTTAAACCCGATTTTTCCACACACTGTTATAAAATATGGCTTATTCAACAAAGATCGAGCTGAAATCGTATTTGGCTTCACGGAAGAGGGCTTTTATCTGGCAAGAACACTTACTTGTGACGATCCGAATTTTAAAAAAAGGATTGACGAAGAACGGCCATTTAAGGAGTTCAAAAGTGCAATATCCCCAAAATTAGGAATTATAATGTTAAATTTTCTAAATTTATTTGAGGAAAGAGAGAAGAAAAGAATTTTGGATCCATTCGTAGGAAATGGCACAATTTTACTATTTGCGTTAATAGAAGACTTCCAAATATTTGGTTCTGATATTGACGCCGTTAAAGTCAAGAATACTATACGCAATTTAAACTGGCTGTCTAATGAAATTGAAGAACCTATTCCCTTTATGCTAAATGAGAGAATCAAACAGGCAGATGTTAAAAACTTATCTTCTATTTTTGATAAAGAACAATTTGACGGAATTTCGACTGAGCCAGAATTGGGGCCGTTTTACAATCAAAAAGCCTACTACACTGAAGTAAAAAAATTAATTGATTTAAAATTGAAACCGTTATTTGAGGCTACTTTTAGAGAAGCATATCAAGTTTTAAAGCCAAATGCTAGAATAAGTATTGTAGCACCGATTATCAGTACAATCGACGGGGGTGATCTTCAGCTTAATGTCGAAGCACTTGCCAGAAAACACAATTTTAAACCAATTCCTTTACTCGACTTAAATAGGATAGTTAATAAATCGAATCAAAAACTCCAGTTTCATGAAAAACACGTGAAAGCTATGCTTGATGCTAAAAAAGGGCAAATAGTAAAAAGAAAAATCTTTGTTTTTGAAAAAGTGAATTAATTTGGAAAAACTATGAATTACATAGACATCTTAGAGAAAATTAGAGAAGCAATCGAAGGTGAAACACATTTAGATCGGTTAGCACGAAAAAAGCAAGATCCATTTAAAATTCTAATTTCCACGATTTTATCGGCTAGGACGAGAGATTCAAACACAGAAGAAGCAACTAAAACGCTTTTTGCTAGATTTAACACTCCGGAGCTTATCGCTAATGCTGAGATCGAGGAATTAGAAAAATTAGTTTTTAAGTCTGGGTTTTACAAGGTAAAAGCAGCTCGAATTAAAGAAGTTTCTCAAATCATAAAAGGTAGATTTGCTAGTGTTGTCCCTGATGATTTTGAGGATTTATTCTCATTACCCGGTGTTGGAGCAAAGACGGCAAATTGTGTATTAGTATACGCTTTTAAAATTCCAGCAATACCAGTTGATACCCATGTCCATAGAATCCCTAATAGATTGGGATGGATTAAGACGAAAAAACCGGAAGAAACTGAAAAAGAATTAAAAAAAATCATTCCAAAGGATTACTGGATCCACTTGAACAGGTTATTCGTAAGATTCGGTCAGGAGATTTGCTTACCAAATCATCCCAAATGTGATTTATGCCCGATAAATAGCCATTGTGAAAAAGATTTCTCAATGGAAATAGCCTTGAGAGCTAAAAGAAAGAAAAAAACATAATTTCAATAATTTGTAGCGGGTTTTTTATTCCTTTTGAAAAGATATCCAATCATTAATCCTCCTAATAAGCCAAAAATGTGAGCAAAAGCGTTAATTCCAGGAGAAAAGGAAGAAAAAACGAAATAAAAGACATAAAACAAACCGAGAATTATTAATGGAGTGTTCCGCTCAACAATCATTGTTGAAAAAGCAGCCCCAATTAACCCAAAGATTGCACCAGACGCGCCAAGACTTATTACATTTAAAGGTAAAAATAACATTGAGAAAAAACTACCAATTAATCCGGATATGAAGTATAGAATTAAGAATTGGTATTTAGAATAACTGAGCTCAACATATACTCCAAAAATTAAAAGTGATACCATATTAGAGAAGAGGTGAAGGACGCCTCCATGTAAAAACATTGAAGTAAAAAGGCGCCATATTTCTAAATCGTTAATGATTTTGGAATTAATTTGGACTAATAGATAAAATATATCTTCGAAACCAAATGAAAAAAAAACATACAAGAGTGTATTGATAGAAATCAGAAATATTGTAATCCTTGCTTCTTTAAAATTTGACGCATCTAAAACAAACATAAAAGTATCGAAATTTTTAAGTGACGGAATTAGTAGTTTATAATATTTTAATATAAAAAGGTATAATAACTATATAATTTATCATTATTTTGTTAATAATATGTCAGAAACAATAATTGATAAAATTGATGAAGATTGGAAGCCAGTTTTTGATGGCTTAACTAAGAGCTTTAAAAAGCTTAGAGTTATCGTCCCAAAATTAGCAAATTACTATGAAAATCAGAGATTGTTTCGGTCAAAAATACAGTTGTTATTTTCGCTCCATTTTAACGGCTATTTAGAAGATATAAGGTTATTTAAGGCTTTTTTAGATGTTCCCTTAAAGGATTTTGTACCAAGTGAAATACAAAATCAAGTTAGACTTTACGACGATGCTCCAGTTTTATTTTACTTAGATAAAGAGAACCCCGCATCGCTTAGAACAATTTCTGCCCCCCATATGATTTCTATTATGCTACAAAAATTAATCTTAAACGATAACGACGATTTACTTATTTTAGGTGCAAAAAGTGGGTACATTGCCGTCTTAGCTCATAAATTAGCTCCAAAAGGTAGGATTGTAATTTTGGAAGCCAATTCGAAAATAGCTAAAATTACCTCAGAAAATTTAAACAATCAAAAATTGAATGGGAAAATCGAAGTTATAGTAAAAAATCCTCTTGAAGGATTTCCCGAATTAAGTCCATGGCAAAAAATTCTCGTGACAGGCGCTATAAAACAAGAACGGATATCTCCACTATTAAAACAATTAGATTCGACCGAAGGGGTATTATTTGCCCCAATTGGAGAAAACTATTTGCAAACTTACACCCAAATTATTCGTTTTGGAGATAATTTTTATGGAAAGAAGTTTCTTCAAGTCCGATTCACACCTCTAATAACACAAATTGAATTGGATGAATTAAAGCTTATAACTGATATAGACGAACTTGAAGCATTTACCGATAAGAATGTAAAAGACAAACCGAAAAACATAAATTTCAAGGGAAATATCATCGTTAATTACGCTTCTAACATTTTGGATGAAGTGAGATTAGAACCTTATTCAAAAAGCCAATCGTTCGAAATCAACCAATCGTACGAAATCAACGATGAAAGTATCTATGATGCTATCAAGCAACACATGGAACACGCAATTAATACAAAAATTGAAAAGAAAAATCGAGAATATTTAGAGAATGTCAACATTTCTTTAGAACAAATAAAAGAATTGATTGGCAAGTTAAAAAAAGATATTAAAGAAAAGGGTATCGTTGATCCGAGATTAGTAGAAACAAAAATAAAACTCATTGAAAAATACCAACTTGAGATTAAAAGTGTACAAAGTAAATTAAAGAAACATATGAGTTAATTGATAGATCAAAATAACACTTACTTTTGGCAAGTTGTTGAACAATATAATAATTTTATGAAATCTGCTATTGAAGGTCCAAATTGTACGGATCCTCAAATATGTAAAGGAGATTGTTGTTCTATTAAGATTGACGTTCCACGGGTTCTCGCTAAAGAATATATTAAAAGAGGATATGCTAGCGTAAACGACTTTATTAGAAGTAATGTCTTTTCTTTTCAATTAAGATTTAATGAAAAAACTGGAAAATGTTTTCTATTCGATAAAGAAATAAATGGATGTTTAATTCATAATTCTGGAATAAAGCCACCTCAATGCTGGATTTATCCTACAGGATTCTCAAATTCAGAGAATAAAGCCATAAGTTGTAAGAAAGTCTCGGGGTGGAGGATAAAACATCCTGAAAAAGCAAGCAAAGCTGAAGAACTCTTACAGAAATATATATTTTTATGCAAAATCGAAGCTAAAAAAGAATCTATTTTAATTAAAAAGAGATTAGGTGCCTTAGATAATAAGAACGCGCAAATAAATCTTAGGACCTTAAAAGAAGCACTTAATGGCGTTGCACCCCATAGTTTAGGGGGATTTAAAGATCTGTGGAGCCATATTGGCCTTTTATCCGCTGAGGGCATATCTTTACAAATGAAAAAGTTTTGTCTTTTTCATAACAACACATGTTTGTATCTAGAAGACGGTTTTTTAGATTGTAATAATATTTGTGAGGTTGTAGCGGGCAAATTGATTGAATATTTAATAGAAAATCTTTATCCGTATATTAAAGAGAAAGGTCAAGATATTTACGGAGATTATCCGCTATTCAAACTGTTTAAACTTAAGAAAATAAGTTCTGTTTGAGAAGTCTTTATTTATAGGTTTTTTTTGTCGGCTGCTAGGAAAAGTTTTACTTATGATGCAATTCATATATCTCGTAATGTTATCTACGTATTACTTATTTTTATGATTAGTTTTCATATCTTTCTAAATAACACTTATATATTACTTATGAAATATATTTATATAAAACTAAATGTGATTTTATGTCAATAGGAGATAAATCCTTATCAGAGTTAACCGAAAAAGTTTTTTCTGAAAAGTACGAGTACATTAATGGTCCGCAAAAATTAAAAGGGAAATCGGGGAAAGTTTGGACATTTAACGCGCTCATTCGTAATGGAAAGTATGGTAATTATGGCGTATTCGTTCGGGATTGGAAAAGAGAAATCTCTATCACACAATTGCGTCAACTTCATAAAGCTTGTGTTGACATCCCCGAAATTGAAGGAGGAATTATGGTTTGTAACATTGACACGGATTTTTCTCGCGATTACAGTTCTCAATTTGGAATTCAGCTTCTCTCACGTGGCCGTTTGGTATCCAAATTACGTAATAGGGAATTCCAGTTTTAACTTTCCACATATTACTTACAAATTCACTACACAAATCGAATTTGGGTATTTATATTACGAGAAAATGTGGAACTGAATTACTGGATGCTATTTATAAAATAAAAAATTAAAGAAATGTTGATAGTCCCGAAGTTTTGATTTTGAGAGTTTTTAATTTTATATTGATTTATATTGATTTGTTTCCATTACTAAATAAAAAGTGAGACTACAAAGTTTAACCATAGAAAGATGGCTTAGCATAGCCCAGCAGAACGTGTGGATTAGGCGCGCGTTTGAGCCCCCACTCACCGAATCGCTATTTCTTTTACACATTTTCTCAAGAAGGAAAATTTATTTAACGCTCCATTCTGTATACTTAAGTGTATTATATTAATTAATTATTAAAAGTACAGAGTGGAATATTTTGCTTACAAATAGAGTAAAAGGCGTTGAATATGCGATAAGAGAAATAGCTGCTGTTGCCCATGAAGTAGCTAAAAGTGGTAAGAAGGTTTATCATTTAAATATTGGAGATCCAGTTGCCTACGACTTCCCCACTCCAAAATTTATTTCAGAAGCTTTATTTAATGCTAGTCGCCAGGGTAAAAATAATTACGTCAATTCACTAGGGGTTGTTGAACTAAGAGAAGAATTAAGCAGAGTTCTTAAGGAAACTCAAAATCTCAATATTGGAACTGACGATATTCTGGTTACTTCGGGAGTTACCGAAGGAATTAACTTTATTGTATCGGGATTAATAGAAAATGGGAGAGAATTACTTATACCTGGTCCTTCTTATCCGTTATACATCAATTACACGAAATTCTACGATGGAATTCCTGTTGAATATGAGCTTGATGAGAAACAAGATTGGGAACCAAATATTGAAGATTTAAGGAAGAAAATTACAAATAAGACTCAAGCAATTTTAATATGTTCTCCTAACAATCCCACTGGTGTCTTGTACGGAGAAAAAAAGATCAAAGAAATAATAGATTTAGCTGGAGAATATAATTTACCTATTTTATCTGATGAGATTTACGACCAAATTACTTATGATAAACCGTATGTATGTCCTGCGTCGTTAAGTAAGGATGTTCCGATTATAGGACTAAATGGATTTTCAAAAACACATTTAGTAACTGGTTGGAGATTAGGATACCTTTATTATCACGATCCTGAGAATAAACTTGAAGAATTGAAAAATGGTATAGCAAAAATGGCAAGAGCGCGTCTATCTGCTAGTTCTGTTGCTCAATTTGCTGCAGTAGATATTTTAAAGACTCCAAGTAATCATACTGTAGAAATGGTGAAGAAATTAAAAGAACGACGGGATTATTCATATGATAGATTGCGTAAAATTGAGGGAATCAGTTGCGTTAAACCTAATGGGGCGTTTTATCTTTTCCCGAAATTAGATTTAAATGAATTTGGAAGATGGAAAGACGATAAAGAATTAGTTGTAGAATTGCTCAAAGAAACAGGAGTATGTCTGGTCTATGGTTCTGGTTTTGGGGATTATGGAAAAGGGCATATGAGATTAACCTTCTTACCAGAGAAGGATATTCTTGAAACGGTGTATAACCTAATTGAAGATTTTCTAAAATGAAGCATTTCTTTATTGATTTTTAAAAACTATTAAATTTCTAAAGTCCTACAAATTTAAAACAGATAAATTCTAAATAAAATAAAAGAACAGATAATCTTCTAACCAGGGATTAATAGCATTCTTTATTTATATAGATCAAATAATTATTATAATAATTAAAAATAGTCCAAAGGTATATTACCCATGATTATTAGAATCAATTCTTTAGAGAGTAAGATTGAAGTTTTTCACGAGCATTATTTACATCTTCATGGTTTTTTAAAATTAAGCGCGGAAGATAAAAAAAATAATAAAGAATATACTATTATCGTTCAGATCCTTAATGTGCAAACAATTTCAGATTACATCATGACGCGCCAACAATTAAGAAATGTAGAAATAAGTAAGTATATCAAAGATTTGCTGGAAATGGAATTACAATATATAATTCAAGGACGCCCAATTATTTGCGTGGAAAAGGATACAAAAACTAAGAAAGAAAAAGCATATACGATTAATGTATTTTTCTTAATAGAGGATTTAATGGAAAAAGGGATATTGAAACCTCATACAATGGAAGTTTCAGCAATACAGGATGATAAAGCAGAGTATCTAAAAAACATTTTTTCTCCTGATGGAATTTTTATGGGCACTTTGGCTTCCGAGAAAAACGTAAATGTATACTTTCCCTTCAATTTTCTAAATTATCACTTTTTCATAGCGGGAGCAACAGGATCGGGAAAATCAAACCTGAACCAAGTTTTTATTGATGGATTACTTCAACATAACGCTAATGTAATTATGAATGGTAAGGGTAAAAGAGCTTCAATGTTAGCTATTGATGTGCACGATGAATATGCGTTAGGGTGTGTGGAATATGGTATTTACGACATTTTTAACGCATCTGAAAATAATAATAAATTATTTGGAAAATGGTTTTACCTGTATCCTAATAAAGGAGAACCCCCTGCAGAACTCAAGAGTATGTCAGAACCTTGTATCATCAATCTTCAAGAGGTAAAACCAGAGGATTTGTTTTCTACGGGCACATTTAATGATTTACAAGTAGGTGCTGTGCATTCTGCTTATCGAGACAAAAAAGAAGATTATATTGAATCTTTATTAGATGATTTATATATTCCTCCTGGAAATCACAACGACAGAACATTAGCTGCTGTACGAAGGAGATTACATTGGTTAACTTATTCAAATATGTTTCAATCGAATGCTAGTAGTAAATTACCTAAGATTATTAAAAAATTAGAAAAAGGACAGTTAATAGTCTTTAACGTGTCAATGATTTCTGATCTTGAACAATTTCTTTTTAATAGCGTCTTAGCTAGAACTTTATTTGACATTAGAAAAGCCTTGAAATCATCAACTGACTTTGTTTCTTTTGAGAAAAAATTAGAACGGACATTACCAAAACCTTTTTATGATATATATAAGCTAAATTTACCAAAGTTGTATATCAAAGCAGGAAACAAATTGAAGGACCCTTTAGATTTGCCTGTTGTAATTTTTACAATTGAAGAGGCTCCAAGCTTGTTAAGACCAGAGATGATGAGACATAGCAATGTATTTAAAGATATTTCCCGTCAAGGAAGAAAATTCAATTTGGCTCTCGAAGTGATTTCTCAACAATATTCGCCCATTGATGACACAATCTTATCTAATATGAATACGGTCATAAATTTACCACTACGATCAGAAAAAGAAAAATTAGTCGCTGCTAAAACCTTAGGTGGGGGGATCCAACAATCAGATCTTGAATCATTAACGGGAACAAGAGGAATTGGCTTAATATCGGCAATATGGTTAACTAATTTTCAAAAATTAAGAATTCCATTGTATGATGAGTATTTTAAAGAAGTATCAGAAAAATTTTATGAAAATTTTGCTAACATAATGAAAACAAAAAACCCAACTCCTCCGCCAACAAGTTTACCTTAAAAATTAAACCAGAGGTGTAAGCGAATGTCTTTTGATTTTGAACTAATCTCACTGGATGATTCACTAAAGAAAAGAACAGATAATTCACCCGATCAAATTATTAGAAGATTTAAAGAGAGTATGAAAGGGAGAATTACTAATTGGACTAAGGATGAAAAAGTTGAACTTGAAACGGATAAATTTGATACTGATGATCCTTTAGAAAATTCTACTAAACTTTGTATTGATATGCCACACCAAATTATCAAAGGAGATTTAAGCGATTATATAGATGAAGATTATAAAATTATAGCTTTCGATGAGAGTTCATATACTAATACAGGAACCTACGGAAAAATCGCAGCGTTTAAATTTGGAGAGTGTCAAATTAATTATAAAGACGGTAAATACAAGAAAGATTTAATTATGTACAAACCAATTTTTGCTTACATTGAAGATAACGTACATAAGCTTGTCATTTATAGAGATGTTATTGAAAATTTCATAAAAAAATTGAAGAAGGAATTTTATCAGGGCAGCTTAAAATATAATATAGACGAAGTTGAAGATTGGTTTGAGAACACCTATAAAAAAAAGATTGACAAATATATCAATGAACACAATTATTATTATCCCTCTTTGGGTCATGTTGTGGACAGAATTCGAACAGCAGATGAAATTTTAAAGTCGTTAATTCGAATAAAAGACGAATCCAATTGGGGAAAAAATAAAAAAGTTGTTTTCTTAGGCGATGGAATACATATGTTCCGACAACACATCTTTCCTCCAGAAAGCTTCGTTAAATTCTTTTATAATTTTATACAAACTTACGACATTAAATATTACAGTTTTTCAAAAACGAGTCGTCTTAGAGATGCTCAAGGTAATTTTATTTTATTATATTGGGATGATAAAATAAAAAGTAATCCATATATTGTCGAACTACCAGAATTATCAAAATACACTAAAAGTTGGACTTATATTGTGAGACTTATTGAAGACAGCGCCTCCTTACGTTTTGATATTCCCGATTATTATGATACGGGCGACGCTGCAACGGTGCTCAAAAAATTAATCCCATTTTCTCCGTTTGGTTACCCTTTAAGCTTAACGGGCGCTCATGAAGCAAGCGGAATGCTTCCTATAGAAAAACATAACTTTGAAGCTCAATTTTTAACACTCCAGCACGATCCCAAAACAAAAAGATTTATGCAAGTACGTAGACATAAGGTAATCCCCCCTAAATTATAGTTAAGAACAAAGTGTGAATGAAAATGGTAAGAATAGTACATATGGCGGATACTCATTTGGGATATAGAGCGAGACGAGGCACTATCAATAAATGGGCTATTCAGAATTATTCAAGACCGTATGAACAAGAACTCTATGACACTTTTTTAAAAGTTATGGAAGATGTCTCTAAGGTTAAAGATTTAGACTTTTTAGTTCATTGTGGCGATATGTTTCATCATCCTTTTTCATTTAGCTCATATCCCCCACCAGAACCTGCTAGAAGGACTTTTAAAGAAGGATTAGAAATATTTTTTAGGAATACTAATGATCAAGTTCCACTTATCTACATTGAAGGAAATCATGGCATTTTCAGAGGTTATGAATATACACCATTTGAATCTCATGCCAAAGAAGGAGAATTTCCTAATCTCTTCTATTTTAAAGAGAGAAATTTAATTAACGCTATTAAAGAAAAAAAAGCTCTTAAATTAGATTTTCCCGCTAAAAACACTCGTTTTTATTTATTTCCTTATTTTGAATTTAAAAGTTTTGAAGTCTATCAAAAAGAATACGACGATTGGATAGAAAGGCAACAACCCCCTAAGAATGATGGGTTTATAAATATTGCTCTTGCTCATGGTTCTGCAGGAGATAATACATTGCATAATAAAGTCAATAGTGATGACCTAGGTTATGATTACATAGCGCTGGGACACGAACACGGTTTAAGATCAGTTTCTAAAAATCATTTTTACTCTGGGAGTTTACTGCCAATGAATTTTAAAGAAATATTCGAAAAGCAAGGCTACCTAATCGTAGATATTGATGATAAAACCAAAAAATTAAATGTCGAAAAAGTGTTTACTGACGGCATATCAAAAAGAACTTTTGAAATTATTGCAATCGAGGCTAAATCTGACCAATCCTCGATAGATTTACAGAATCGAATAATCAATGAATTAAATAATCACATTAAAGAGGGAGGTTTTGATCCGAAAACCGCTGCTAGATTGAAATTTAACTTTGAAGGAGAAATAACCTTCGAAAAAAATTGGCAAATCAACGAACTAATGTCTAGAATAAGGAGGGATTGTTTTTCTGAACCTGAAAAGTATAATATATTACAGTTAATATGGAAAATTGCCGATTTATCTGAAATTCTTGAAGACGACATAAGTGCAGGTAGAATTCAAGATTACATATTAGAAAAACCAGATGTTGAATTCAAAACATTTGTGAACGAGAAACTATCTGAAGAAAAAAGTAATTTTGATGTTGATAAATTGACACAATTAGGAATGAAAGCGTTAAGAAAAGCGTTAAGAACAATGGAAAGAGAGAAGGAGGTCTAACTTACGCTTGCAGATTACTAAACTCATTTTTAAAAATTTCATGGGATATAGACAATTAAATTTGCCAAAAACTAACGAGGACTTACCTGAAGGATTAATACTTATTAGCGGACAAAATTCTTACGGTAAATCGACAATCCTTGAGGGCGTTCTTTTTGCTTTTTTTGGGCCAAAAATCTTCAGAGCAAGAAATGCAGCCTCCTTCATCACTTATGGAGAATCTAAAGCAGAGATAACTATTTTTTTCACCCTTGATAATAAGAAATATAACATTTATCGTAAATGGGGCAGATCAGGATCCACATCAACAAAATTGTTTGAATGGGTCAAAACATCTTATCGTGAAATTAAAGATTTTAATATTGAAAACTTTTTCGAGATTTCTACAGAGCAAGCTTTGAACACAGTTTTCGTAAGACAGGGAGAAGTGGAAGAGTTAGCAAATAAAAAAGGTGCTGACCTAAGGGATATGATAATTGATCTTTTCAGACTCAATATAATTGACGAAGCATTATCATATCTCGATAAAGAATCTAAGACTACTAAATACGACAAGGAAAAATTAGAAAAGGAGAGAGTCCCTATTGAACGGATTGAAAAAGATATCAATTTTATTTTGCTTGAAAATTCAGAATTGGAAAAAAAAATAATTGAAAATAAGAAAATAAAGGAAGACCACGAACATAAAATCTTATTATTTCCTTCAGATGAATTAATAACAAATTTGGAAGCGCTCTACAACCAACAAAAAATTATTGAAGAAAAATCTCTGTCATATAAGAGTGACTTTCAAGCTAAGATTAAAAATACCAATCTGAGTTTAAAAGATTTTGAACCAATAGTAAATATTATTGAAAAAATTAATTTATTAGCGAAAGAAAAAAGTAATATTAAAACACAAAAAGAACTTGTAGACAAGCAACGAGCTGCCACATTTAAAGGATTAGGAAAAACTAGAGGTAGGATTGAAGATTCAAATTCTAAAATAAAAAAAATGGAGGATAGCTTAAATTTCACTTCAAAAAAAGATGGTACGAATATAGCACTATGTCCTACATGCCAAAATAAGTTAACAAAAGAGCATTATGACGAGATGATTGTGAAATTTAATAAGGAAATCAAAATAAATCAGGACAAAATAAAAAGTATAACTAACGTACTTGATAACCTAGATACGGAAATTGATTCACACCAAAATAAGCTAGATAAAATAAAAAAAAGAATAATAATAACGCAAGGATTAAAAGGAGATTATGAAAATTACCAGAAATACGAATTGGATCTTAATAAAGCTAACGACGGATTAAACACCTTCCTTGTGAAAAATAAGTCGAAATTTATTGACCCTAGCGCTGAAAAAGTAAAACGACTTTCTATAGAAAAAAAAACGCTTTCCACTGAACTATCAGCAATAGAAAAGGAGTTCAAAGAAAAACAAAAGAAATTTGAAATTAATCTGGTTAAAATTGTCGATTTAAAAGAAGAAATTAAGCGTATGAAAGATCTCGAGAAGTCTATTGGAGAACTTGAGATAGAAATCGATCATATAAATAAAGCAAAAGAATTTGTTAGAAGGTTTGTAACGGAATATATGGTTGTAAAGCGATTAGTAAAAAACATTGCTTTAACTACAAATAAATACATAAAAGATTTTACATCGGGTCAATATAGCGACTTACTTCTGGATCTAACGGGTACAAGAAAAACAGGACTATCGCTTAAAATTAAAGACAATTTTAATGGAGTTCATGAATCAATAGAGGTCCTCTCGGGGGGGGACAAAACTGCGTTAGGTATGGCTCTTAGGTTAGCCATATCAGAATTAATGAGTAAAATTCGACCTATAAAAGAATCTCCACAGAAAAATCCAAAGATTGACATTTTACTTCTGGACGAACCTTTAGCCGCTCTTGATGCTACTCGAAGAGAGAGGATTCTTAAACATTTAATTAAATCCAAAACATTTTCTCAAATTTTTCTCATTACACACACAGAGATTCCCTCAGATATCAATACACATAAAATTTTTGTTACTAAAGATCATACAACAGGTATAAGCACTGCTAAGTTTAAGAGAGAAAATCAAACAATTAATTCCTTACTTAAACCTTAGCAGTTTAGATTTAATTTAAATAATAAAAAAAAGAAAGATTGAAAATTTTTTGAGGTTGCTTATAAATCTCGTGCTTTTACCGTTTTTCGGCCGTTAGCTTTAGCGCGTGCACAAGCTTTGTCAAGAATCCAAACGATCAGCCCATTTAATGTTTCTCCGTCTAGTACACCTGAGCTAGTATTAAGATTGTTGGATTTAATAAATTCCCGAACTTTAGATTTTACAAATAAGGTTTCTACTTTTGCCATAATTTTTCTTCCTCTTCTTATACTTTTATTAAGTTTTAGTTAAGTAGTAAAAAATCAGAATATAAATTGATTTTTTATTAATATAAATTATTTTTTTTTAAGTTTTTAAATGTTTTGACTTGTTTTGACATTCCTCAATAATTCTCCGAAATCTAATTTTGATTCATGAGCTTTTCTATCTCTTCTGGTGTAAATCCAAGAAGGAAATTTTATTCATGAAACAAATATTCCTTTAATTACCAACGACACTACATGGATTTTAAATATAATTACTTCTGATATCCCATTTAAATATTAACAAGTTGATAACATTTAATAGTTTTTAAATATTTTTTAATCTTAAGCTATAGATTAGTTCTTGTAGTATGAACAATCTAAGCGTAATTGCATCTATTGCTATTAATGAAACTTGACAGCAGTAAAACCGCAATACCTAAAAGAAAAAAATAAAGATTTTCATTCGAAATAACTAAAAAGTATAGGAAATCAACTGAAACAACAAGAAAGGTAAAAAAGATGTCCGGAAAAGATAAAGAAAAAGAAGTCAATAGTGTATTTGTGGGAAGAAGACCTACCATGAATTACGTAATGGCTACAATGATGATCCTTAATAAAGGAGAAGATTGTACTGTTAAGGCCAGAGGGAGAGCAATTTCACATGCAGTCGATGTGTGTGAAATATTAAGAAATAGATTCTTAAAAGGAACTGAATATAAAGATATTAGGCTTTCAACAGAACAACTCGAAGGAGAGAATGGTCAGACAAACAATGTTTCTAGCATTGAAATTGTACTTGCTCCACCAAAATAAACAAATGATATTCAAACTGTCCGAGTATAGCAATTAGGCAGTTAAAATCTTTTTTTTTTATATAATTATTTTTATCATTCTAATGACTTTATCTCATATTCTATGCTCGGCTTGAGGTTTATTTGAAGGAGAAACTTCAACTAGTGTTCTCAAATTTTAAAAAAAAAAATTAGGTTTAAAATTATAAACCTTTTAATCTTACCCCTAGAAACATTAGAAACCAAGCGAGAAAAACTAATGCCATTCCAAAAATACCCCACCATTGATCGGAAGTGTATGTTCCGAAAGTTAATGGTGGTAGTACGCCAGCAAGCGAAAAAAATTGTTCAATTAAAATAAATAATCCTCCTGCTAAGCAGAGGAAACTAAACATCACAGTAAATTTAGTTGGTGGAGTCCAAGCCATTTATTATCACTATGTTTTAAAATTAAATTAAGTAAATAAGATCAAGTATTGGGTAATATAAATACTTATTTTAAGAATAACAATTTTATTCTTCACTCTTGGATTGCTTATCGATATCCTTTCGACTTTCCTTATTTTTTTTATTTTCATCTTCGTCGTCGCCTTTAAGGATGTCGCTAACTATGCTAATAATAAGTAACGCTGAGATTATCACTAATAGAGGAATTAGTAAGCCAGATTCTGTCAAAAAGATTTTTACCCAGCCGATATATGGTATTCTTCCTACTACTACGCCTATAACACGAGATTCTGGAACAGAACCTCCATCCGGCAAGATGTTAGCGTCCCCTTTAGTTAGGAAGTACCAAGTATCACTTATGTTATACTTACCAATAACACGGTGGACGATAGGCTCTTGAGGTGCATTAAACCACAATCCTCGAGCATTAAATACAATCACATCCCCGTCTAGATCTTCAGCAGTTCCATTTTTTATATATTCTGCGTCGATTCCCCTCACAAATAATAAATCACCTTTGTGGATAGTAGGTTCCATTGAGCCGCTAATTACTACAACGATAGGGGACTCAGTATTAAAAGAAATTTGGAGAATAAAATAAACTAGAAAAGAGCCAAAAAACGCAATAACGATCATTACTACTGCTATAATGATTTTTTTTTGAGGAATAGGCTTCTTTACTTTTTCTTCTGCGTTCTTCATATAGTCTCCAGCTAATTTTTATAATATACTCTTTCTCTTGTCTAAATAAATAAATCTGCTAATATAAATTTTATTCTAACACGCTATAAGGATTTGTTATATTGTATCAACAGAAAGTAGTCACTTTTTGATCAAAACATGACTTGCGATTTTTGAGATAGTGTTTTATATTATCACATCTTAATAAAATAGTATTAATTTATTGATAACATATTTAATGAGAGTTTTATTGGGTGAGGCGCTCCTAAATGATTATGGAAGATCCTGTTTTAAAAGATTACATTATCGGAGATATTATTAGAGAAGTTGAACAAAAAGGATTAGTTATACAAAAAGTCTATGTAGAAAATTTTGTAGATAATTTCATTAATGAATATGAGCGATTACCAAAAAAAAATGAAATTAAACCTATTGTTTCAAGTTATCTAAAAACGCTTGAAGTACAAGCAATAGATACAGAAAATCGCCAAGAAACTATCGAATTCGAAACAGATACTAATGCAATCGGTCCAGTTGTAAAGAAATTTATTCAAAAAAAGAATTTGATTAATTCTATAAAAAATCAAGGTCTGTTCACCCACTCAGGAGAAACACTCACAATTCCAAAACCAATGGGTCGTCGATTATGTCCAATTTGTGATGTCGATAACTGGTACAAAATTCACGAATCAACTGATAAGAATGATATAATATGTCATTTTCCACGAGTATATGGTAAAATTTATACTTGCAGTGGCTGTGGCTGTGTTTGGAAAGAGAAATGAATACAGGAAATTAAAGGATTAATATTTTACTCATTCTATAATGTTTTAATTTTTGAAAAATATTAGTTAGGATTCCTAAGTTTTTAAACTATAATTTTTAAATAGTTCTAGATTTAAAATTATATTATAATAATATAAAGAATTTTAAGTATCAAGAATTAGGTGTGTTAATTATGGAAGCAGATTATGCAATTATTTATAATCCCATTGCTGGAGGGTCGAAACAGGCAGCAATGGATATAGAATATGCAAAAAAATGTTTAGACGATCTTAAACTGTCCTA
>JAUWDN010000206.1 GCA_030608765.1 Promethearchaeota archaeon | reverse complement strand
GGTAGCGTAATTGATCAATTCTCTAGTATTTAAAACATTTCTTGGAGTAGAGTCAGTTACAACAAAAATGACATCTGAACCTAATAGATAATCTCTTGAATAAGTTTTGAAATACGACTTTTGACCTCCAAAATCCCATATACGTATATGATAGTCATCTAATTTAATCGTTTTTAAATCTAAGCCATGGGTAGGGAAATAGAACCTACCAATCATATCCTTAGAAAGAAGTCTTAACATCGTAGTTTTGCCTACGGCGGGTGCCCCTATGAAGGTAACCTTCATCAATTTTGAGATTTCCGAGCTCAACATTTCTTATTTCGTTACGAAAAGAATATTTTTAAAGAAAAAAGGTGAACTCAATTAAATATATCTCTGTAATATACTGATCATATGTTTAAGGAAGCTTAACATATAACGAGAATTGATGGGAAAATTTAATTTTTATTTAGAGATTTCTCTCTTTTAGTAAATAATAAACATTTTAAATATCAAATAAAAATTTAAATAATCTTCACCTATTAACAGTATTATGAAGTTAGTTATTAATGCCTTTATCTTATCAATCATTCTCTTTATTTCAATTTCATTGGGAAACTTCGTTTTAATGTGGCTTTATCTTGCACAACAAATGGCAAAATCAATGGGAGATCGTCTTGAGATAGTGGATAGGAGTATGGCTGTGATGGACAATATTGCGATCCCTACAGGGATAATATAGTTTTTTATCTTTTTTTTTATTTTTCGAAGACGAACTTAGAGAATCGCACTAAATGTAATGTTATAAAAGAATATAAGTAAAATTACCGAAAATAATGCCGGGACAATTAAACTGTACGTGAATAATCCTTGAGAAACTTTTATGCACTTAAAAAGTGTATTCATAATTACTTCGAAGTATTTTGGATCCCCCCAAATTTTAACCCTTTCGACATTAGAATCATGATAATAAAACTCAACCTCTTCTAAATCATTCTCTGCTTCAACAAGTAAAGTATCCAGCTTCTCTAAAATCTTTTCTAGAGTTATTTTATCACCTATTGGACTATAACCCCTTGGTGAAAATAATCTTGCAACTGTATGGGAATCAGAAGTTGTTATTTCACCTCTTTCTATTCCTCTATTTTGTAACATGTTTAAAACAAACGAGCGAATATCAACATAAGCATTGTTGGCATCAAAATGAATGAATACTGTTTTTTGATTTGATTCTATATCTTTAAAGAGGTGAACTACCAAGCCACCCGTTCCAATTCCATCCTTCTCCGTGTAATCAAGCATTAAATCTTTTGCAACACCATATTGAACTACAAACTTGTTAGAGAGATCATTTTTTTTATTAGAGGTTAAAAACTTCTCAGAGACAGAGATGAGATCTTTAGCTTCTATAGATTTATTTCTTATTAAAACTTCGTCCCCGATTATTGAATTATGTGAATCTATAATAATGATCTCGCGATAACCCTTAGATTTCGCAATTTTTCTAATTTCTTCTCCAACTTGACTCTGAATGTCATCAGAGGGTAGAGGATGTCTCGTTAAGAACACAATAGCAACGTTATTTATATTGATACCTAATAGTTTAGCGGAATTAGACATTTTTCTCGATGTAGTATTTATTTCTTTTGCCCATTCGATCTTTGAATTTTCTTGAATATACTTTACATCGCTTCTGATTTGACTTAAAATTTTTTCAAGTTCTTTTTGGGAGGTTAGATTTTGGGTGTGATCGTTGGTTGTATGATAAATTGTTGTCCCTTTAATGTGCTTGAATGCGTCGTAGATATGAGCTGGTAAATCAGAAGAACCACAAGTTTTAAATGGTCCAAAATGAACATGGGGAATAACAAATAATCCTTTCAATTTTTTAGTTTTTTCACCCCTTATTGCTAAATACTGAATTTTCACATTCGAATATATTCCAACTTTATCAAAAAAACTTTCAAGTAACTCATCGTTACCTTCCGATAACATGGAGAGCACAAAAGCTCTTATGAAAGGATACCCCCCTATTCCAGTAGCTTGCCTATATACATTGCTTACTCGAGACAAACTTCTTGCGTAGGGAATCGCGAATATAAGAGCACATACAGTAAAAAATATCATAGCTCTAATGAAGAATAAAAAGGGAAGTTGTGATGCGAAAATACTGTAGAAAGTTATTTGAATCGCAGGTTGAACAAATGCTAATATAAAATTACCATATTTTCCCACAGTAGTGAATGAAAAATATACAACGTAGGTAATAATAAAAGAAATAATTGTGCCAAGAATAAGAAATACTTCTTGAAAGGCTGCATTTCTTAGGAAAATAGTAATTGTTTGACCAATTAATAGTGAAAGTCCCATTAGTCCCGTAAAAAGAGAGTTCATTTGAAGTGCCCATCCTTTTGGAGGTGTGGCTAAGAGAGGTGATTTTTTTGAGAAAAGAAAAATTGATATTAGTACTCCTCCTCCAGAAGTGGAATAAATTGTAATTAATATGTTAGAAAGATAAAAAAGGTTCCAAATATTGGTATAAAGTGAGTTTAAAATAAACGATAGTAAACTAATAATAGCAGGTAGGCTAAAAAATAATATATACGCTGATTTTTTCGTAGAAAAATAATCTACATACGAGAAAATTCCGGGAATATGACGAGTTGGTGGTTGTTGCGCGTACATAACCGATATTTAAATAAGTCTTATTTCTTATTAAATTTTTTTAATTCCTACTTTTACTTTAATGAAGTATCCTTATAATTAAATGCGTTTAAAAAAATTATAAATAATTAAAAAAATATTAAAAATTATGTCGGATGATCATCCAAAACTGAACAGTTATTCAAATAAAGGGATCAGTATGGTTATTTCTGAAGGATTTCATTTATTTAGTAAAAATTGGATAACTTTAATTTTACCATTAGGTCTATTTTTTATAGTTTCGTTGATAATCAAAAATTTATTAATTGTCGATCTTGAATGGCGGGTGTTTACAATGACTCTTGATGGTGAAATTGAACTGATGTCTGAATACTTCATTTTAACACTTTCTATTGTATTCTTAAACGATTTTATTCCAAACATATTCAATGTAGTAGCAATGTGTTTAGTAAGTAATTATTTATACAACAAATTTATTGGTAACGAGACAAAATTAATCCCTGAATTAAAAAATGCTTTAAATGGGAGAATGCTACTAGTTGTTCTTTTATTGAGTGTTGGAAGTTCTGTGGGTTCGATTCTGTTCTATAATCCAAGCATCTTCATCTTTGGAAGTTCAGTGGGTCCGATTCTATCCTATATACCAAGTATCTTTATCTTAGGATTTTATATCTTTTATATGTTTACGTACCATTCTGATGATTCTAAACATCCTATAAAGGAGGCTCGACATATAGCAAAAGGCGCATTCTTTAAAATTATGGTCATATTTATTGTTAATTATCTAATAATTCTTTTAGGTGAGTTTGTTTATTACTTGTTATTTGATGATTTTTTAATTCAAATTAATAGCTCTTCATGGTTTAATCCCGTAACCAGAAGTTATGGTCGAATAATCTTATATGATTATCTTCTCAATATAGTTAAATTACTTATTACGCCATTATTCATTTGCTTACTAACATCTTTATTTGTGTCTTCAAAAAGAAGAAAAGAAAAATTAAATTTTGAATCAAAATAAAATAATCGTGATATATGATGAATATAAACATAACGCGAAAATTTGATATAAATCCCGACGATCTAAATGATCCTGTTGTTCTAATTGGTTGGCCCGGAATAGCATTAGTCGCTAAATTAGCGATTACTTCTATTAAGGATTCAATTAATGCCAAAGAATTCTTAGATATTGAATT
>JAUWDN010000109.1 GCA_030608765.1 Promethearchaeota archaeon | reverse complement strand
ATTTTAATGACGGCTTCAAATAGATTTCTTGATAGAAAAGGCACGATTGTTGTAATGTCATCTTCGTACGAAGGCAAGGGTTTTCATAGTTTAATTGCTGAGACGGGTGCTAAATTATATAACAATTTTGGGAATGGAATTCTATGGAAAGCGTTTGTAAAGAGAAGAAATGTGTATTTCTTTTCTCCAAATATTAGTAAACCAGATTTATATCATTTCTATCCAAAATCCGTCCAATTGTTTAATGAATGGAATGAGTTAATTAATAAATTATCAAATATGCACGGAAATACTCCTAAAGTAGCGATAATTCCTACGAGTATGCAGTTAGCATAAACTAAAACTTTTATATTTCTTTTTAAAACTTACTTGAACCATTTTTTTTTAATTTAAAACATAAAAATACGAATATTATTAAATAAATCTACAGAAAATAAAAGTAAATTTTATTTTTACTATTAGTATACTTTAAATTAGAGTCATTTTTGAATAACACTTTTGTTTCACATGAAAAAAGTTGAATTACTAGCTCCAGCTAAAAATTTAAAATCCATTAAAGCAGCTTCTCAATACGCTGACTCAGTTTATTTTGGAATTGAAAAATTCAATATGCGTATGCGATCTGAAAATATTGCTTTGGAGAATATAAATAAAGTTGTGGATTTCTGCCGGAAAGTTGGGTTAAAAACATATTTAGCTACAAACATTTTAGTATATGATAGCGAATTAAACTACTTACGAGAAGTCATAGAAAAAGGAAAAGAAGCAGGGATACATGCGTTTATTGTGCACGATATTGCTGCTATTGAAATAGCAAAAGAAATGAGAGTACCATTCCATGTGTCTACACAATGCAACATATCTAATTCTTTATCTGCAAGATTTTACGAAAATTTAGGAGCAGAAAGATTGATCTTGGCAAGAGAACTATCCTTAGAAAAAATAAAAGAAATTAAGAGGAATCTTACTAAATCAGAAATAGAAATTTTCATTCACGGAGCAATGTGTACTTCTATAAGCGGTAGGTGCTATTTCTCTCAAGATATTTGCGGTACAGAAGAGAAATCCGCGAATCGAGGTAGTTGTATACAACCTTGTAGAAGGCGATGGTGGGTAAGGGAAGAAGGTGGTACTGAATATATATATGATGGAGTACGATTTATGAATTCAAGAGATTTGTGTACTATTGCCTATATTCCTAAATTTATCGAATCTAAAGTTGATGCATTTAAAATTGAAGGTAGGATGCGACACCCTCACTATGTTGAAATAGTTACAAAAACTTATCGTGAAGCTATTGAAGCGTATTACGATGGCACATTTACAAAAAAAAAAGCCGGTAAATGGGTAACAGAATTGAAAAAAGTATACAATCGTGGATTTACGCCTGGGTTTTACTTTAAGAGAATAACAGAAGAAGATCATCAGCATAAATCACCAGCAAATTTATCGCATTTTAGATATATAAGATTAGGTATAATTGAAGAATACTATCCAAAAGAAAACTATGCACTTATTTCTCTAAACAATGGTTATTTAACGAAAAACGACGATATTATTATTATGGGCAAAAATACAGACACTTATTTGCACCAAAAGGCCAGGCAAATAATCTACAACGGTAAACGGGTTGACAAAACTCCACGAGGCACTGCGAAGCATAAAATTAGTATAAAGTTGCGGGTTGATGGAGAAGTAATTGGAAATGGAGAAGACACTATCTATTTTTTCACTGATAAAACCTATAAGTTGAAAAAATATTCTTTATAATTAACAAAATCATAGTCAAACTTTCATGATTATTATGGAAAATAAAATTAAAAAGATCGTTGAGTCTGTTCCTAACTATAGCGAAGGCACAGATGGAAGTAAAGTCGAACAGATCGTTTCTGAAATTGAAAATACCCCCCAAACTAGAATTGTTGACATTCAATACGATTCTGACTATAATAGAGCAGTAATTACTTTTGTGGGAACACCAGAAGCTGTTTTGAGAGCAAATATAGCTGCAGCTAAAAAAGCAATAGAATTAATTGATATGAACAAGCATAAAGGTCAACACCCTCGAATAGGTGCGATTGATGTAGTTCCATTTATTCCCGCTCTGAATGTTTCAATTGAAGAGTGTATTGAATTATCGAAGAAATTTGCTGAAGAAATGGTAAAAGAGGACGTTCCAGTATATTTATACGAAGAATCGGCAAACATTCTAGAAAGGAAAAATATTGATATTATAAGAATAGGGGAATATGAAGGATTGAAAGAAAGTATAGAAAAAGATCCTAATAGAAAACCAGATTTTGGACCTTCTAAATTTCATCCAACTGCGGGCGCTATTATTACAGGAGCTAGGTATCCCCTTATTAGCTTTAATATCAATCTAGGGACTAAAAATGTTAAAATAGCAAAAAAAGTAGCTAAAGCGATACACTTAAAATCAGGAGGATTAGTGAATGTCAAAGCTATGGGTACGGAACTAATCGAAAGGGATTGCGTTCAAGTGGGTATTAGCAACATTAATTTCAAAAAGACTCCTCTGTATCGTCAAATGGAACTCGTGCGAATTGAAGCTGCCCGTTATGGAGTCCCCATCGTCGGTACCGAGTTGATTGGGGTATTACCTTTAGAAGCTGTTCTCAATTCTTTGGATTATTACTTACAACTTGAAAATCCTAAGAAACTTGAACCAAAACATTTATTAGAATATTATTTTGATTTTTAGTATCCAATTTATATAATTACTCGAAATCTACTACAACTCTACCATTTTTTATAACCTTTGATACTAAATTCCCGCCAAATTGGTAGGGTAGAAATTTATGATTTGGTACATCAAAAACTACAATATCAGCTTTTTTACCAACTTCTAAACTGCCAATTTCCTCTTGCCGTTCAATCGCACAAGCTGCGTTAATTGTAGCTGCTGTTAAAGCTTCGGCGGGTAAAAGCGCCATATGATAGCATGCTAATGTGATTATCATTTGCATTGATTCTGTCCAGCAATTTGGATTAAGGTCAGTAGCAAGGGCTATCGGAATACCCATTTCAATCATTTTTCTTGCAGGAGCATAATCTTTCAACATTAAACAAAAAGGAGTTCCAGGTAGTAGCGTTGCAATTGTTTTAGCTTTTTTCAATGCTTTTAATCCGTCTAAATTGGATTTCAGCATGTGTCCTACCTGTACTGCATTTAATTCTGCCGCTAATAATGCACCTTTAGTGTCTACAATTTCATCGATGTGAATCTGTGGTTTTATACCGTATTTAATCGCTGTTGATAATATTTTTTTAGTTTGGTCTACGGAGAAAATCCCTTCTTCACAAAAAACATCACAATATTCTGCTAATTCTTCTTTTGCTATTTTTGGGATCATTTCCGATATTACTAATTCTACATATTCGTCGGTTTTCCCTTCATATTCCGGTGGAACTGCATGGGCACCTAAAAATGTAGAAATTATATCCATTGGGTGCTCGAGATTCAACTCCTTTATCGCTAGCAATGACTTGATTTCATTCTCGGTATCTAATCCATATCCTGATTTCGTTTCTATTGTAGTCGTACCGTATTTCATCATCCTATTAAGAATAGGTTTTCCATTTTTAATTAATCGAGCTAACGGTGCTTTTCTGGTAGCTTTAACAGTCTTTAATATACCTCCTCCAGATTCCAAAATTTCAATATAAGTCTTTCCTGCTAATTTCATTTCAAGTTCGTTTTCTCTGTAACCATCAAAAATAATATGAGTATGTGGATCGACAAATCCGGGAGTTACTAGCTGATTAGTTGCGTCGATAATAACTGTCTTTTCACTAGGAGGGAAATTAACATATAATTCTTTTGTGGTTCCTACAAAGATAATACTATTACGAAAAACTGCTACAGCACCATCTGGGATAATCGCTAGGTCTTTCATTTCCAAACCAACTCTTGGAACACCGTAAGCAGTATCCATCGTTACAAGTTCATTTGCGTGAATAATAATTAAATCCACTTGTGGTGTTTGCTCATTATTGTTTGTATCTTTTCTCTTTATTCTTTTAGGTGTTGGAGTAGATCTTACAGTCATAAAATGTCCTCTTTTAATCTTTATTAGAAATATAAAATAATTCTCTGCTCTTTATAATCTCTAAAGCAATTTCAATATATTCCGATAAAACAACATCTTCGTTAAGATGGGGGATTTTTTGACGAACATAAGAATGACAAGCTTCTAATATCATGCTTGATTTTAACGGTTTCCTAAAATCAAATGCCTGAGCAGCGCATAAAAGTTCGATGGCTAATATTTTTTCGAGGTTGTTTACGATCCGAAGTGTTTTTCTAGCGCTAATTGATCCCATACTGACATGATCCTCTTGTCCCATTGATGTCGGGATACTATCAGCACTTGCAGGGAAACACATCGATTTATTCTCGCTAACTATAGATGCTGAACAATATTGAGTTATCATAAAGCCTGAGTTTAATCCAGATTCTTTAATTAAGTAAGCAGGTAAACCCCATTTTCCTTCCAAGAGGAGATATGTCCTTCTATCCGATATATTTCCTATTTCAGAAGCGGCTAAACCAACATAATCTAATGGTAACGCAAGGGGTTGACCATGGAAATTTCCCCCACTTATGGTAATTTCTTCATTAAAAATAATAGGATTATCAGTTATTGAATTTAATTCACACTCTAGTACCTCGCTAAAGTGATAAAATGCATCTCTAGAGGCACCATGGACTTGTGGCATGCACCGGATAGAATATGGATCCTGAACCCTTCCACAATCCTTATGAGATTCAATAAATTGAGAGTTTTTTAGAAATCTTCTGATATTTTCAGCAACAACAATAGCTCCTTGATGTGGCCTTAATTTAATTAATTTTTCATCAAATGGCTGCGGTGAACCTAAATAAGCTTCAAGGCTAAGAGCACCAATAATATCGACATTATCAAGACAATTTCTAAATTTATCAAATATTACGATTGCATGAGCAGCGATAAATTGTGTCCCATTAATTAAAGCCAAACCCTCCTTGGCTTGTAATTTCATTGGAGTTAAATCGTATTCCTGCAAAATTTCTTGTGCCTTGATATAAATTTTTCCGTCTTTTGATAAATAACCTAACCCAATGAGAGGTAAAAACAAATGAGATAGTGGAGCAAGATCTCCGGACGCCCCAACAGAACCTTGTTCGGGAACTAATGGAATTATGTTGGTTTCTACATGCCAACAAATACGTTCAATAACTTCTAAAGATATTCCAGAAAATCCTTTACATAAAGCATGAATTTTCAAAATCATCATAAGTTTTGATAGCAAATGTCCAATAGGATCACCAAGACCTACGCTATGACTTTTTAAAAGATTTTCTTGTAATTTACCAGTTTCTTCTTTTGAAATGATTGTAGTACATAACGAACCAAAACCGGTGTTAACACTGTAGACTAACTTTTCGCCTTTAGCTATCTTTTGAACTGCTTCATAATTCTTTTTTACTTTTAATTTAATTTCTTCTGTCAAAATTCCATTTATCT
>JAUWDN010000263.1 GCA_030608765.1 Promethearchaeota archaeon | reverse complement strand
CCCATTGTAGTTAACCGAATTATAGAAGCGTTAGGTCGAATAGGAGACGGTAGAGCCACATTAGGTATATTAGAAAAATTCGAAATCGAGATAAAAAAATCTGAAAACGATTCAGATAAACTAAGGATCATTTTCATTATTGAAAGTTTAACTAGAATAAAAGACAAAAGAGCGTTAGAATCAATAAGTTATTTTCTAAATTCCTCCGACGACAAGTTACTTAAACTCGCTGAAAATGGGTTTGATAGAATTAAACCAGATTGGCGTCAAATTATCGAGAAGGAGAGAAAAGAGAGATCTCTCCAAGATATTTTTAAAGTTTCGCTGTAGCTTTTTTATTCTAATCCGTCTTTCTTTTTCCCAAAAAGTAATAACTAATTAACAAGAAACTAATTAAAATTATAAATTGCCAAAAATCATACATATGAATCTATATACAAATATAAGGCATTAGAATTTGACCGTAAAAAATGTATGTACCTGGGATTTAGAAGGCCCTATTAGTGTTCTTGATTTTGCCGCAGAATTAAGCAAATTATTAAGCAACAAAGCTAAACTTGGATTACAGAAATTTAACATGGGAGAATTTTACAAGATGTTGTCCGATTACGACGATTATCTAATTGAGGTTCCTGGAGTAAAAGAAGAATTAAGCATACTTAATTATCAACCAGGGGATACGTTGAGGTTAGTAGCACCATTATATATGGCTTCTTTTTCCGACAAAGAACTAAATAGAATAGCAGAGCGTAATCTGGGATTGTTACCTGGGTGTACAGATCTTATGAAATCGCTCCATAAAAATTGGGACATATATATTATATCTACAAGCTATACTCATTTTGCGCATAATGTAGCTAAAACATTAAAAATTCCGGCGGATCATGTTTTTTGCACAGAGTTTAATATAAAAAATGCTAATGAAACTTTTCATAACATTAAACGTGAAGTTGATATATTAGTAAAGGGCATTTTCCAGAAATTTGTAGACAGTAACAAAAATTTAGACGCAATCATTAAAGATTTAAATGATTTTTTCTGGAAAAAAGAAGAATCTGATTATTTTAAGGCTATGGATAAAATTCAAGTGCGAGGTGGAAAAAGAAAGGAACAAGCAGTTGAAATGATCTCTAATCAAACTCGAGTTCCTATCTCAGAGATCATAGCCATAGGTGATTCAATTACGGATATAAACATGCTTCAAAGATTGAAAGATGAAGATGGAATAGCAGTGTCATTCAATGGTAATCGCTTTACTGTTAGTAGAGCAAATGTCGCAATCACAACTCCGAATAATTTAGGTACTTTGCCAATTTTTGAAAATAAAGTTAACATTGAAGCTTTTCTTGAATCTTGGGAATCTCTCTATAGTAGTTTTAATAACAACCCACGCAAAATTCCGGATGATTTAATTTCAGAAGAAATCAAAAATTATTTCATTAAATTCCAATTCATTCCCGAGATTGTGAGTTTGAAGAATAAAACTAAAGAAGAACTTGATTTTATTACTACAAAACAAGAAATGATGCGAAAAAAAGTGCGAGGATGGGCGGGGACCTTAGGGTAAATCAGATTTATCTCGAAAATATTTATCGTAGAATCTCTTTCCTTTTAATAAATCCATTAAAAAAAGGCTGTAATGAAACTTTAGCTTGATGACAATTTTTAAAATGATTATAAATAAGATATAGGAGAAGGCAGCGATAATATTAAAAGGGTAGGGATTAATAATCAAGAATAAACTGGGTAAGTAGAAAGATAAAGATTCCCATAATCTTCTCCTATAGTATTCGGGAAACTTTTTTTCTTCTAGGCTCTTGTAGCAATTGCAACATATTAAGGGCATGTTCATATTAAATTTGACCTCAAAATAGATCTTTTGCACGATGGTCAACATTCTATCGATCTTGTTTCCACAAAGGTTGCATTGAAAGCGAGATCTGTTTAATCTATCTAATTCAATTTTATCTATCTCAGATTTAGGAAAATAACAATCATCGTTTATGTAATGTGAGCATGATTTGCACGTTAGTTCTTTTTCCATCTGCAAGTCTTCTAAATATGTTTTATCTGGTTTAATAAAGTGAGGATATTTTGAATGGGATTGGCAAATCACTCGGCCCTTCCCGTCAATTTCAAATGTAGGTTCAATTACAACCATTTTATCATTTACTATTCATTACTATATAAGAGATTAGATATATCTCCTTATAATTTTTATTCACTAATTTTTAGGAAAGAATAACATTATTAAAAATCTTTACTAAAATATAAATTAGGAACTTATTATCTAATAAGTTTGAGAGGTTTTTACTAAAAATGGCGTCAAGTTCTGAATTGGGTTATAATATTGGAGAAATTCTTACAGAAAATTTGGATGACTTAATTTTTGTTTTAAATGAAAATTTTGAATGTGAATTTGTTAATGAGAAAATCCATATAACAAAATTAGGTTATCTTAGCTTAAGAGATAAAATAACTGTTATATTACACCAAGACGATATACAAATTGGTAATACATTTCTGCGAAGATTATTAAAAAATGGACAAGCTATTGAACATTTAAGAGTTCGTCAGAAAAATAGTTATGTTTATCATGAATTTAAAGGTAAAACTTTTACAAACGATAAACATGAGATTAAACTATTAATAACTTCCCGCGACATTTCACAATTTAAACGATCTGAAAGAGAGTGGCTTAAAAAAGAGGAGGAATTAAAAAAATTAGCTGAAAACATGAAAGAAATCCGTTTTTGGAAGCTTCTCCAAACTACGGATGAGAAAACTTCTTTTCAAAAATTCAAAGAACTTGTAGAGAGCATTCGAGAGGCTTATTTCGAAGTTGAATTAAATGGAAACTTCGTGTTTATGAATACATCCTTTACTAAATTAACGGGTTATTCATATGATGAACTAGTTGGAAAAAATTATCAGCTACTTATGGACGACGAGAATAAGAATAAAGTATTTAACATATTTAACATGGTTTATAAATCTGGTTTACCACAAGAATCCTCCCAATTTGAGTTCATTAAAAAAGGAAATACGAAAGTCGTTGTTGAAACTTCCGTCTATTTAAGTAAGAATCCTTCTGGAAAAAATATAGGGTTTTACGGGATCTCCAGAGATATTACTCAGAGATTTAAACTAGAACAAAAGCTAAAGCAATCAGAAGAGAAATACCGGCA
>JAUWDN010000130.1 GCA_030608765.1 Promethearchaeota archaeon | reverse complement strand
TGATAAATTTTCTGTAACTTTTTTAAAGGGAATTAAGGATGCTGATATTCCTTTTATTGATGATAAAAGATTCATAGAAGATCGGCGAACCCAACTTTTATCATCATCCAGTAAGTTAACCAGTTTTTCGATCACAATTTCCTTGTTTTCAACATACTGAAATATTTTTCCTAGACTATCTACAGCAGCGTCCCGAACAATCCATTCGTCATCAGCTAATCCTTTATTTATTAAGGCGTCAGCAGCCACTAGGGGGCGCCTTTTACCAATATAACCCAAAATTTTCACGCTAGTTTCTCTAATAAATGAATCAGAATCGGAAAGAAATTTTATTGTGAGAGGAATTGAGATCATATCTGGTAATTGTTTTGATATTTCTAGCATTGATTTTGTGAGAACTATTCTTACCGATAAATCTTGATCTGGAAGTAGATGTAACAATTCAGCTAAAACGGATTTTAGAGCTAAAGGTTTAATTCTTGAAATTTCTGAAATTAATTGAGAGGCTCCTTTCTTGACTTCGTTATCGCTATCGTCTCGAAACAATTTTATTATTGAATTTAAATTTATTAAATCAATGTTATCTTCTATTAAGCCATCTAAAGAAGAAATAGTGTTTAATTTAACATCCTTGTCATCTGAGGCTAGGTACTCAATTAGCTTAGGAACAACATCATTTGGGAACTCTTTACTAATTTTTATAATTGTTTTAGAAATTATACCCTTCGAAACAAATTTTGATTCGTCCTTCACTCTTATTAATTTATCAAGAATTAAGCTAGGATTCTTTTTGAAATTATCAACAATATAGTTTGAGATTTTTTCCTTTAACTCAGAATCTTTAAATTTTATAAAAATTAAAAAAGTGGTAAAGATCTTTTCAGGATTACAATCCCAAAGGATGCTAAGGAGTGATAAAACGCTATTTAAAGACTGAAGATTTTGGGAATCGATTTTATTAATGATCTTATCTATATCAACTGAATTTGGTTCCTCATTATAATATTTTTCAAGAGCTAATACAGAAAAATTCCTTACATTATCATCTGAATCTACTAGCCCTTCAAAAATAGGAGAAATTGGAATAGATAATTTTTTAAAATTTCCAATCTTAGAAATTACTTCAAAAATAGAAGCTCTTACTGAGCTATTCGTATCGCTCATCAAGGGGATTATTGTGTTTATAAGATTAGAGTCAACGTGTTTAATGTTAATGTTTTTTATGTTTCTTATTGCTGCTGCTCTAATATCCTTATTATTATGATGAATTTTATTTAAAAATACTTCAATAGGAATATCCAATGAAGATTCTGATAAAAGATTAAGAATTTCTACTTGAACAATGTTATTTGGATCGTTTAATAATTTCATTAAATCTAGATTTTGAATTAATTCTCTTTTTATGTAAGATAATCTCTTTATTATTTTTATCCCTGTGAGTTTCATTCTCCATTCTGAATCTGAAATTAAATTATTTAGAATGTTAATAGGAATTTTTTTAATAAAGTTATCATCAGCATCTAGTAAAGATTTAGCAATAGGTATACTTTTGTCGTAATTAGGTGATTCCAGAGTTTCTATAATCCAAGGTAATACTACATCTGGAACATCTTTCTCTAATTTTATTAAGATTTTATAAGCTATCTTTCTCGAATTCGGGTTAGTATCGCATAAGCCATCTAATAAAGGAATTTTAAATTTCCAATCGTTCAGTGAAAGTTCTGATTTTAAAGGGAGTCTTTCGTACATCACTAGAAGTGTTTTTTTTGCATGGCTTCTTAGTGTAGAGTTAGAACTTTTTATTAAATTAAACAATGGTATGGCATCAAATGTTTGACCGTACTCAGTAATTTTAGAGTATTTTAGATTTCTTGTAAATTCATTATTTTTTGAAAGGAAATAATATGAAGTGAATATAAGCATACAAACTTCTTCAATAACTGCTGCCCAAGCAAATAAAATGAAATTAGGAGTAATATTAAGTGTAATTGGCCAATAACTAAAAGTTTCCGATAGCTGGTCATGATTCACTATTAAAAAGTTGACCAAGACATTAATTCCAATTGCAGCCATTAAATAAGCTGCGAAATAGATATCAATTCCTCTATACTTAATTTTTCTTCCCCAAAATCGAGTAAAATATCCAATTATACCAAATAAGAGAGTAACAAAAACAAAATATGAAGTCATTGTGGAAATCGCTAGTGATCCTGAAAAAAAGAATATGATTGTCTGAAACATAGAAATCCACGCCCAGACAAAAACAAATAACATTAAACCTAATAGTATGTATGGCTTAGGATTTGATGCAAATTGCTTCATACCTCTTTTACTATCTTCAAAATTTAAAAATAAAGACCTCTTGATTTCAGGGATGTGATAGTATTCATTAGAAATCCCCGCTATGTAACCTTTAGACCCGTAAAAAGTCAAAATCATTAATGGATACGCTAATAACCAAGATATCCATATCATAAAAAAAGGTAAACCGACCAGAGATAATAACAGTGGAGGAGTAATAAATAAAAGATATAAAAGAATAGCCATAATAACAGAAATTATCTTACGCTTGGAAAGATTAATTATTTTATCCCCAATAAATTTATGAAAGGGTGTGAGCCCTTCGTCTGATTTAGAACTAAGGGCAATAAATAGAAAATCGATTAAGGGATAAAAAGAGATATACACTAAACAAAGAACGAAAGGGATGAGTAATGAAAGGGGATTAACATCTGGGGGCGTAATTAAGCTCGTTTGCCAAAATTCGGGAGTTTTTACTGCAAAGATAAATGCCATTGCGATTACAATCATTACAGCTGTACTAAAGATAAAGCCATAAATTAAGCACTGAAGTCGATCTTTGTTATTAAACTCCCCTTTTTTAACTAAAGCGACTTGCTTATAAATTATAATGAATCCAATTATGAAAAAAACTATAAAAATTATAAAAAGTATAAGTTCTATAAGCAAATTATTCACGATAATTTTTGGAATATTAATCTTTTAATATATTTATATTTCTGTTGCTTTACATATATTTAGTATATAAAGGAATTTAATACTATTAAATATGGTGTGTTAAGAGTTGGAACAAATTGAAATCCAATTGGAGGATTCTTTAAATCGAGTGAATTTCATTTTTAAAAACGAAGAAATAACTACCAAGTGTATAAGCGATTATAATGGCTTTTCTATATTAGGAGAATCATTTGGACCATTTGAAAAAGGGAAAAAATACAGATTACCATATTTCATAGCGCTTCCTTTCATAGAAAATAATATTTTAAAGATAGATTCAAGAGAAAAATGTGATAATACAGATGTCCAAAGATACGCTATAAGTGAGCGCGATGATCAAAAGCTTTTACAGAGGGAAAACAGATTCTTCTTAAATAAAATCAAGGAGTTTAGATTTTTCACTGAAAAAGAAGTAATAGAAAAGAAAATACCAAAAATAGATTTAGATCGGTTTAATTCATACTCGATAAATATCGTTGATAATAGATTACTTAAATTGTTGAAATTAGCTAGAACAAGTTTATCATTAAATGATGAAAGAAAATTGACAACTTCAGAAAAAATATTATTTACCAAACTGTTTGATGTTATAAAGGCATGGAGAAACTTCTTTTTGACGAAGAAATAGAAGAAATCAATTTTATGTGTAATTATTTTTAAATAAAATTTTTAGAATTTTATATCACTTGCCCCATATTTCTTAAAGTAGTCTTTAATGTGATTAGTTATTGTTGAATTAGGATTTAATTTTGGTAACAAGTCTATAGCGTTGCTCATAGCATAATATTGGATTTTCTTTTTCTTGATGGCTTCTTCGACCGTATTACCATCGTCTCTTATTTCATTTCTATTTGTTAATCCGATTGCTGCTATGATATTTACTTTATTTTTTATTAAATCATCGATTGCTTTAAGCATCGAACCACCCGTAGTCGTAGTATCTTCAAGGAGTATAACTTTTCCTTTTGGAATTCCTAAAAAAAATTTGTCTTTTAGTTCGCCATGATCCTTTGGTTTTCCCCTTCCCATTGATAGAACATACTTACCAGGTTGTATACTTGTATCATTAAAGGCCCATTTATATTGAGTTATTACACCTAATTTAGTAGCCCCTTCTGGAACCCCATAAAAGCAATCTGGCTCAAGATTTAAATGTTTTACAAATAATAGAAGAAAGTTGCTAACTTTATCCAAAAGGTATACATCTTCAGCGATAGTTCTCCAGTTAACATACCAATATGACTTTCTCCCTGACTTTAATGTTATTGGTTCGTTAAAGAATCCAACCACATTATTCTTTATAATAAAATCGTAAAAGTTATCTTTTTCTGTTTCCCAACTCATTAGAATCAGCTTATTCTTTTAAAATTAAATATTCTTTGCGGGCTTTAGCGTATTCTTCTCCGCTAATTTTATCTGCTAAAAATTCTTTTTCCTTCTCTTGCATTACTTTCCTTTTCTCAGCTAACTTCTTTCTTCTTTCTGCTTTATTAAAACTTTCGAGAATTGATTGACTTAGTTTATTTACTTCTTTGTTTTCTTTTTTTAATAAGTTTTCAACATAAGGTTTTATTGGTTTAACCATTTCAATTTTTTTTTTAGCTAATTCTTCGATTCGAGCAAGTGCTTTATTAGTTTCTTCAAAATTATCACCATCGAGAACTTTAATTAATCCTGGAATAGCAACATCTTTAAGAACTTCGTCGAGATATTGTTCTATTTCTTTCTTTAACTTTGTATCTTTATAGGTATTTAACTGATTGTTACGCACATATTCAATAAAGATAAGAGGTAATTCTACAGGCCACTCCTTCATTTTTTCCTTATCTATTAATTGAACTATACCACCATCTTTTTTATGAAAGATTTTCATTTTATTTACCACCCTACCT
>JAUWDN010000127.1 GCA_030608765.1 Promethearchaeota archaeon | reverse complement strand
TCTTTCGGTAGCGAACTATGATTAAAGCCCGGTTTAATGTGAGAAATCCTATTGCGCACTAATTCGCTATGATTGGGGGCAAAATGATCGTATAATCCCGTTGAATCTTTTCTTAGATATTTTTGATATCGTGTTTTAGGTTGGCGAGAATACTTCTTAATCATATCATCTGTGCGCTTTTTTGTAAAAGGCTCTATATTAAGAATATCGGAAATTGCGTCCTGAACGGTTAAATAAGAAGGTAGTGCATTGTCCCCTAAATTGGAATTCTTTTCAGTAGTATTAATATTAGTTTTTTGGATTTTTAAAGAATGAACCGATTTGTCTTGAGTTCCTATAAAAAATACTCTCTGCCGTAATTGTGGGACTCCGTAGTCTGCTGCTAACAATATTTCCATTTTACAAGTATATCCTATTTCTCTATACAAATTAACAACTTTTTCTACTACATTACCCTTCCCCATAGAAAGAATTCCTGGAACGTTTTCCATAACAAAAAATTTCGGTTTAAAAAATTTAACCCATTGAATAAAATAGAAGATTAGCATATTACGAGGGTCGTCTGGTCTCCTATTTCCAACTGTAGAAAATCCTATACACGGAGGCCCTCCAATTATTCCCTCTATTTCTTGGTTTTTAACGTATTTATCAGAAATATCTTCACAATTTAAATCGGTTATATCTCTATTTAGTGATAAAGTTTTAGGATGATTTCTTTTATACGCTCTATAATAATTTTCTTCTAATTCTATCGCTAAATCAACTTTAAAATTTGCCATTTCAAAACCAAGCGATAAACCCCCCGCTCCACAGAACAAATCTATTAGAATCTTCTTTTTTTCAGACATTATAATGTTGAAAAAGTCAATACTGGATGAATAAATCAACTATAAGAATAAAATGAAATTAATATTTAATTAATAACTAATACGATATGTTGAAAATTTTTAGGAATAATAATTACATTTTGACCAAGAAAAGAAATGAATAAAGGAGATAAACATTCTCTAGTTAGGAAGAGAATTTTAGATTGGTACAAGGAGAACAAACGAGATTATCCTTGGAGAAAATCAAGCTCTCTTTACCAAATATTGATTACTGAAATATTGCTGCAAAAGACAATTGCCCTAAATGTTTCAAATATTTACAGCGATTTTTTTACAAAATACAAAGACTTCTCCAAGTTATATAAAGTAGATATCACTGAATTACAATCAGACATTAAAGGACTAGGTTTGTCCAACAAGCGAGCTCAAATTTTAAAGGATTTAAGTCAAATGATCATAACTGAGTATGACGGAAAAATTCCTCAAAAACCTGAAATATTAAAGAAGATTAATGGAATTGCCGATTATGTGAGTAACGCTTATACATGTTTTGGATTAAATAACAGAACTTTTTTCTTTGATGTTAATATAAAAAGATTTATTCAGAGGGTTTTTAAACCTCAAGATATGAAAGTAAAAAATGATATAATCTATACTGAATTAGATAAATTATTACCAAAAATGGATTTTAAGGATATGTACTGGGCAATCCTTGATTTTGGATCTAAAATTTGCTCTAAAAATAACCCTAAATGCGAGCTATGCCCTATATCTGATAAATGCTTTTATTTTTTAAATCAACCTTAGTGTTTACTTATTGCAATTTTAAAATTAATTTTAAATACATACACTTTATCATATTTATGACGTGATTTGGCTATTTTGTATAAATCAAACGAGGAGTAATTCAGATTCTTATAAAATAGGTAAATCTAATAACAATTTTAACAGAAAAAAAGCATTTATGAGCAAATATAGATAAACTTTTTCTTATGAGGGATTCTGGAATTTGCATCTATTATAAATTTTTCAAAGACCAAACCAATAAACGAGAAGAACAAAATATATCCGGTGCTATAAACACTATTAAAATGATATTAAAAGAAATCTCTAAGGATGAAGGTGAGATGGTCATAGAAAAAGAAGGAAAAGTACTAATAACAAGCCAAGGTAAATATATTACTGGGGTAATTATAGCAGATCAAAACCTAAACTCCATTAATTTCTTACTTAAACGCCTTATTGAGAAAGTCGAATTCCTATATTCTAATATAATACGGGATTGGGATGGAGCTATGGAAATATTTCTCCCAATTGAAAATATTACTAAAGAAATCTTCTCTTAAAATAGAATTCTCACTTTCGGTTTCTGGAAAGAACAAGATTCGGATTTAAATATACATTTTGACACATTGGACAGGCATTATGTCTTGCTAACCAATCATACACGCATGAGTCATGATATTTGCTACCGCAGAATGAGCATTTAATAATTTGAGTGCTTCTATACCCGATATATTCATGACAAATAGTGCATTGAATATTATGCTGTGATATTCTATCTTTGATTTTTAATTTGTGTCCACAATAACAACAAAAATTAACCCTTTTGCTATTAGATTTTTTTATTCGCTTACCACAATTGGGACAATAATTAAGATTTGTGTCAGACATATATTTTTCACGCGAATAATAATTAGAATTTAAGCTATATAATAATAAAACAAAATTAACAGTTAAAAAATGATTTCTAGTCCAATTTTTATAAGTAAAATCAGCATAATTATAATTATGAAAGAATTTTCTAATAAGGTAGCTGTAATTACCGGTGCTGCAAGCGGGATCGGGCTCAGTATAGCCGAAAAGTTTTTACAAGAAGGCATGAAAATTGTTTTAGCCGACATTGAATTAGATGCGTTATCTCAAGCGGAAAGAGAATTGAAAAAATTAAGTCCAAATGTTTTAACTGTTCTGACAGATGTTTCGAAAATTGGAGCTGTTAAAGCCTTAGCCCAAAAAACCATCGATCATTTTGGCGCAGTGCACATATTATGTAATAATGCGGGCGTAGGTTTTGCTACTAAATCGTCAACAACCGTGTGGGAGAACTCTTTATCTGAATGGGAATGGATTTTTGGAGTTAATCTCTGGGGTGTGATTCATGGAATTCACGTTTTTATTCCAATCATGCTCAAACAAAATTACCAGTGTTATGTAATCAATACGGCTTCTATGGCAGGGTTAATAACTCCAACGATAGGCACAGGAATTTATAGTATAACTAAACACGCCATAATCGCGCTTTCTGAAGCTTTAAAACTTGAACTAGGACTCATTGGTGCGAAAATAAATGTCTTAGCTCTTTGTCCTGGATTTAGTTTTACAAAACTTACAGAAAGCGATAGAAATCGACCCAAAGATCTGTATCATAATATAACCACTAATTCTGAATTAGAACACATTATGAAAGCTTATCAACAATCAATCAAAAACGGGATATCTCCAAAAGATGTAGCCGAGATTTTGTTTCACGCTCTAAAGGGCGAAAAACTCTATATCCCTACTGATCACCATCGATATTTAAGAAGAGGTGTGAAAAATCGAATGGAATCAATCCTACAAGATTTACAAAAATAAAATCTTCATAATAATCGTGCAAAAAAATTTTAACATCTTTTTTATCTATTTTTAATCCCATTAATCATCATTTAAGAAAATATTTGAGCAAAGCACTACTTTCTTAGAAAACTTAGAAAAAAAAAAGGTAATTCGAAATTGTGCCATTCTCGAAAAATGTAGTAAAAGAAACATCACAAGATTATCGAGCTTGGCCGATATTCTGGCTTGCGTTCGTAAGATTAATATATGTATCCATTTTTGAAAGAGCACTTTCAAACTACCTTTATTTCGATTTGGATATTAGTGAAAGCACTCTAGGAATTATATCTTCTGCCGGAGCAATCGCTTATATTTTTGCTCCTATTCTTGGGCAATGGATTACTTCAAAAATAGGTATCCGTAAAGCCCTCATATTGTCTTGTATGATAACGCCCTTTTTAACTGGAGCTCAAATTATTTACTTTGAACCGTGGTTTTTAATCTTGTGTCGAATATTCTTAGGACTAGCAATAGGACTCTATTGGCCAAATAGCATGAATCTGTTAAGCAAATGGCAGAAGATAAGTAGTTCTGAAAAAGCAGAAAGGAATTTTAGAAACTTTAATTTTTCTTGGAACTCTGGTTTTATAATTGGACTTCTCATTGGTTATATATGGAGTTTTTCTTGGAACGATTATTCTGCTATGATTTTTTCTTGGTCTCTGTCGTTTTTACTAATCCCTATTAGTTTTTTTATAAATAAAGATTCCAAAATCCATATTCTAAAAGATGAATTAGAAATCCATTTGGAAAATCCCGAATATGAAGAAGATTTTAAAATGCTCTCTAAAACAAGTTCAAATTCAAATTCCTCTATGATTATTTATCCTATTTTATTCTCGTGGATAGGAATAATTTTCTTATCAACTTCAAAATCAATATTACTGTTTACCTATCCCGTTTTTTTAAAAGGATACACATCAGAAGCTCATTCTACTTATCTTGTCCAGGGAGGAATACAATTGTTCCAACTTATAGGCTTAACTTGGATTAATGTGATGAATGTATATAAGCGAAAAAATTCCGTTTTAATCAGTTTGATTTCCGTTGTTGTAATATCATTTACTATTTTTTATATTAGTTCTATTTGGTACATCGCAATAATATTCGCAATTACCGGTCTATTTTTCGGTTTTATTCACGGGACATCGATGAAAATCATGCTAGACTATGGAGCTGCTAAGAACACGGCGAGATATTCAACTTTAAATGAAGTCATAATAGGAATTGGTTTTGGGATAACCCCTATCATATCGGGGTACGTTGTAGAAATTAACATATATGCTGTATTTGTTTTTATTATAATATGTGGGTTCGCTTTTTTTGCTACTTTAACATATCTTTCCCGAAATATTAAAAGATAGAGATTAAATATCTCAAATAAGCCTCGTTATTTATTTTTAGACTTCGAAATTGGATAATCTTTTATTCAAGTGGTCTTAAATATTAA
>JAUWDN010000054.1 GCA_030608765.1 Promethearchaeota archaeon | reverse complement strand
AAGAAGAGAAGTTGAGATACTTATCCTAAGGTCGTTGTTAGAGTGTAGGATAAAAGGAAACGATTTAGTTTTTTGAGTTGTATTTCTTTTTAATTTTTTTAAGATAATAGACGGTCATTAAGCGAACCATCTAAAAAAATCGGCTTTTTTAAACTTATTTTAATATCTACATAAAAGCAAGAAAGTAATTTTAGTATGATAATAGATCAACTAACTCAAAGTATTCAATTGAAAATTTGCTATTTTGGACCCGCATTATCCGGAAAAACCACATCTATAAAAGCGTTATTCAACCATTTTGGGAAGAAAGATCGCGTTTTGAGCATAGACAGTAGCGTAAGAAGGACACTATTCTTCGATTATGGAACGATTAGTTTTCAAAATCAACAGTGGCATCTAAAGATTCACCTCTACTCTACGACTGGGCAGGATTTCTACATTATTACGCGGCCTGTTACATTGCAAGCAATCGATGGGATTATCTTTGTAGCAGATTCACAACAAGACGTATATTACCGAAATTTAACTTCTTGGAACGAATTATGCAATTATTTTGAAGATGCTATTATCACTCTTCCTAAGGTTATAGCGTTTAACAAGCAAGACTTACCTGACAAATTTTCGCCAGCAGTTTTCTTAGAAAACATCAATTATTTTAAATTTAAAAACATTGACTTTAAGAAAACAATAGCTGTGAATGGAGAGGGGATATTAGACACCTTTGAGGAAATTTTAAGCCTCGTTTTTAAGAATTTATACAAGAGTCAAATAGTATCTGCGCTCCAATAAGACGAATTCTAATCTTAATTAGAAGAAGTTGGAAGCTAAAGGGGTTTGAATCCTGATTGTTTTTTGAGAATTATCTTTTAAAACACAGATTAAAGCGGTAATATTTTGCTTACTATTATAAACAATTTCCTTTTCCTCGCCGGCTTCCCAACGATGAAATCCAGTTAAGGTTGGAGCAGTTTCGAATAAACCTTCTTGAAGTCCCGAAATGTTAACTGAAACGCCCTCTAAGGTCTCTTTAGATATGTTCTTTATTTTAATGTTATATCTTTCTATATCGGAATCAATTGAAATAATTTTATATACTTTCTGAAACCTTGATGAGACTCCGTCAAAGATAGAAGGTGCTTCAGCAGTACCTTTAGAAAACAGATCAGTTCTTAATTCATCTTTCCCAATTGGTTTTGCTAAAATCGTTATCGGGACTTTGAATTTAATTGGTTCTCTTCCAAATTCGGGTTTAGGCTTTCCAATAAACATTAAAGACCATTTTACGTAAGAACCGTATTTCATTCCCCAAAACTCTTTTTCGTGGGGTTCCCATAAGTAGTTATGGCTTGGTTGAGCAATCTCAGGTACTTTTAAAAGCAGGAATTCTTTATTCATATCGGAAGTTTTAGCATCTCCCGCAATAGCAGGGGGTAATTCTTCTACCTTGCTACATGTTTGTCCATAAGCTTCACAATAACAAATTACATTTGCTTTTTGCAAAAGTCTGATTTCTACCTGTTTGAGCTCTTTAGAAGAAAAGTTGATTTTTATCGTCTCCCCTGGACGATATACATCCTTTGATACATTAATGTTTAACCCCGAAATTGAAAGCGACAGAGGATTAGGTTTTGTCACTAGTTGATTTGATACCTTTGCCCTGATTTCAATTTTTTGAGTTTTATTAATTACTAAATCATCATCCGGATCATTAGGATGAGGTAATCTTAAAATTAATTTTATCTCGTATTCCAAATTTCTGTTTTTAATGGTAGGAATAACGTTGTTCTTGATCAAAAACGAGTTTTCTCGAATGTATTCCCCCTTTTCAAATTTGCCCTTAGAGAAAATATCTTCCTTAGTGATTTGTAGTTCTTTTAAACATGGTGGATGAGTTAATAGACGAATCCCAGACCATAAGATTGACGAATCTTCGTCAAAATTATATGTCGTTCTAACTTTTAGCTTGTCACCTAAGTAGACGGAACCGTTATTTAAATCACTAAGCTTTAATCTCATTTCAAGAAATTGTTGAATTTTAATATTATTAATATTAATTGTAGAACTCTATTAATATTTTTTTTTACTATTAATTGTAATCTACAAATTATTAAAACTTTATTTCAAACTAGTTTAAAGAAGGGTAAATGACAAATTATAATTGCTAATATAATTTAGAAACAATATATTGCATTAACTTCAGTTTGCGTAAAATTATGAGACAACTTAAAGCAATCTTATTCGATTTAGATGGAACCTTAATAGATGTAGATTTAAACCAATTCGTTCCGGGATATTTAAAATTATTAGCTAATAGTGTAGCTCACTTAGTTCCTCCTAAAAAGATGGTTCCGGCCATATTGAAAGCGTCTGAGTTCGTAAATAATAACGATGGTAAAATTCCAAATGAGGAAGCGTTTTCAAAAGCTTTTTTTCCTGTTGAAGGCTACGAAAAGGACGAAATCCGACCACTTTTTGATAAATTTTACGAGGAAGATTTTAAGAAATTACAGAAATTTACAAAAAAGAAACCGGAAGCACGGAAAGTTATTCAAACTGCTTTTAACAAAGATTATAAGGTTGTAATTGCAACAACACCCGTTCTTCCTTTAACAGCTATAGAACAGCGTCTTGAATGGGCAGGAATTGGTGATTTTCCATACGATCTCATAACCAGTATTGAAAACTCATGTGCTACAAAACCGAATCTCCTTTACTATCAATTGATTTTTAAATATCTCAATCTCTCTGCTAAAGAATGTATGATGGTAGGGGACGAAGATAAGGATATGGTATGTGTCAATTTAGGTTCGCAGACCTTCTTAGTAAACAGTTCAAACACAAATTTGAGCGCCAAAACTCCCGAACCAACTTATAGGGGAAAGTTAGAAAAATTACTGGAGCTTCTGTAAAATTGAAAAATAATAAGAAAATTAAGCTAAATACAGAGAAAATGGATTATAAGCAGTTGTCTTCAGAAAATATCCAAAGCATACATCAGTTATTTGAAGATAATTCTCGCTTTTTTTCGCTTCCTTTTGATTATTTTCGTAGAGGTACGCTAGAAGACATCGGTTTTGAACAAGATTTATCCCTAATTTTATATAATTTAGAGATAGATAAACCAATAGCAGCATTTATAGTAGTGCGTAGGAACATATTAAATAAAGACCAATATTTCTTTAAGGGATGTGTAGTCGATAAGCAATACAGACGACAAGGACTTGGTTCTAAGATGTTTTATGAATTCTTAAGGCGAACTAAGGAGAAAGAAATAACTAAAGTAATTTATGGTCCTAGTATTCCTGAATATTGGCAACCCGGTGTCGATGTACGCGATACAAGCCTCTATTTCTTTTTAAAAAAACATGGATTTAAATCCCGTGAGACTATATTCAACCTCACAGTTTCTTTGGACATCATTAAAAAAGAACCTGCGGCGAAAAAAGAAGGATATGAATATGAACGCGTTCAACCTAATGATTTCGACGAAACTTATAACTTTGTGAAACATCAATTTCCACTTGGTACATGGGCTGAAGAAGTCCTAATTTCGTTTAAGCTTAATCCTCCAACAACTTTCATAGCAAAGAACGCGAAAAATGAAATAGTTGGTTGGTCTACTCATGGTTTGTTTTTTCCTGGTTCATTTGGACCAACGGGAGTTTTGGAGTCGTTACGGGGAAAGGGAATTGGGACTGAACTCTTCTTATGGTGTTTATGGGATATCAAACAAAATGGATTAAAAACATGTGAAATCATGTGGGTAGATGAAAAGAATATTAAATTTTATTCTAAAACAAGTGGAGCTTATATTTCACCTATTTTCTATCCCATGTACAAAAAAATCAGATAGATTTTATTTAAAATCAAGAAGAGAAATTATATACAGAAATTACTGAGCAAATAATATAAACAATTGTTGTAAAAAAACAATTATTACCATTTTCAAATTACAATTATCAAGTTCTTCTAATAGTCTCCCATTTCATAGGATATTTTAAATATTGCTCTAATTGACTTAAAACTCTGATTGTGTTAGTCATGTATCCGTAGAATAATTTATAAGCAATTATATAAAACAAAATTTTTGGTTTTTCCCTTACATCCACAAATACCGCATACATACTCATAACTACTTCCATTATCAGAAAGAAAGAAAACCAGAAAAAATAAATTTGTACATATATAAGAAATCCAGAAAATGGATTAAATATAAGTATAAAAATCCATACACTTGCGAAAAAGTTAAACCAAGAAAAGATTAATCCATTCAAAGATATCCAAGGAATCATAAACAATCCTGTAGTTCCATATTTTGGATTAAAAAACATGCCTTTATGTTTAATTATTACTTGTAGTAATCCTCTATACCAACGATACCTTTGTTTAGCTAAATCAAAAAGAAATGTTGGAGCTTCTGTATATCCAATTGATTTAGGTTCATATTCTATTCTATATCCTGCTCTTAATATTTTTAAAGTTAAGTCTGCATCTTCTGCAAATGTATCTCCAGTATAGAAACCCACTTCTTTAATTATAGATTTTCTAAAAGCTCCTAAAGGGCCTGGAACTACTGTTATTTTTCGAAAAAATGCTTCACTTCTTCTTTGAATATTCAATTGAGAAATATATTCCAAAGCTTGTAATTTTGTAAGTATATTATCTCGATTTCCAACTTTTATATTCCCTGCTACTGCTCCAACTTTACTATCAATGAAATGATTTACTAATGGCTGTATTGCGTTCTTATCCAATACTGTATCAGCATCTATACATACCATTATATCTGATATAGCTGATTCTATCCCTTCATTTAGTGCACACCACTTTCCCCCATTCTTTCTTTTTGAAATGACCTTAATTGGATTATCAGTTTCCATCATTTTCAAAATTTTTAAAGTATTATCCGTTGAGCCATCGTCCACAACAATAATCTCTTTTTGACTATAACGCAGTTCTAAAACTGATCTAATTGTTTTTTCAATCACTTTACCCTCATTATAGGCAGGTATAATTATTGAAACTGATGGTATAGTCCCAAACTCCTTAATACTCGAACGAAACAAGAGTGAAGTAGATAAATTAATAAAAGTTCTAAAACCAAAAATTGCTGATAATGTGATAAATAATATAGAAGTTAATTGATATAATAATTCTTGAGCGAATAGAGATAATATTACCTGAATGATTCCTAAAATTGTAATTATCGTGAGAATTATTTTAACAGAAGAAAAAGTCTTCTTTTTGATTGGTGATGAAAACCTTATTCTCGCCTTTGCATACCAAAATAAAGTAATAATTATGGTTAAAACACCAATGATAGCAGAGATATAGGTGATCCAATATACCAATGGATAAATATAAAGAAAATTGATAAAATGAATCATAAGTTCACTTGTGAATAGGATTAGTGAAATTATAATAATAAATATAACCACAATAATTTTCTTAAATGTCATCTCATTTTAGCTCATATATTAGGCTATCTTAAGAATAACTCTTTTTAAGTATTTAGGTATAACTTTCTCCAATTAGTATCTAAATTTTATATCTAAAATATAGATAATACGATTTTCTTTTACTTATTAGATACGGAGCGCATGAACCAGAGTTGGGAAAAGTTTCAGGCTATTCTTAATACCCAAAAATTTTACTAATTTCCATTTACGAGACATCATAACTTCCCAGCTATGTTTCCTAGTTTCGGTCCCTGTAAATAATGCGATAGTTGATTGCATCATTTCTGGATCCTCTTGAGCCATTGAATAGGTCGCTTCGAGGACTCGTTCCAAGAGACCACTATGATACAAAAGGTGATGAAATTTATAGGAATACCTCAAACCTTCTTCGTGGAGATGTTTTAGTAGGAGGTCGTTGTATCTTGCAAGTTCAGGTTCTCTAAAATCCTCTTTTTCAAGCGCTTGACAGAAAACTTCTGCCGCAATTTTACCAGATAAGCGTGCTTGATAAATTCCTTCGTATAAAATTGGATCCGCAGTTCCACAAGCATCTCCAATTACCATAACTCGCTCACAATAAGGTTTTGCGATCAATCGATCAGGTATAGGAGCTGCCCAAACTTTTCGACCCCCAAAAACTATCATCTCTCTTCCTTCGATTTTATCCTTTATGAACGGACTCTTGAGAAAAGCGTTAAAATGAGTCATCTTAACTCCCTTCCCTAAAACTCCAATGCTTAGCGTTTGACTTTTAGGAAACACCCACCCAATCCCGTGATCAATTAAACTACGATCGAAGAATTCCCATACTCGATTACCAAATTGGTCGTCTATGACAGATTCGGGGACGCTAATTTCCGCTTGTATTCCACTTACCATTGGCGGAACCTCTATACCTAGAGTTCTTTGTAATTGGGCTCCCCCCAATCCGGTTGCGAGGATCACACATTTGCTTTGAAATTCTTTTGTCCCTATTATCTTGATGTTCTTATTTTTGCCAATCTCAATTCTTTTTACTCGAGATTTATAAATTACTTGGGCACCAGCGTCTTGGGAAAGGTCCAAGAGATACTTATCGAAGTCGGTTCGAAACATGCAATAACCCTTATTATCTTTTCCAGAAGCTTCGAATTCCATAGGTCCTTTTTTTGGAGTAAATAAAACTCCGCCGGTAACTTCACGATCACCAACTCCGTGGGGTATTGGTGAGAACTCTTCGCTTCTAGCAGGAATTCCTCCGGCACAACATTTATATCTACCTTCTTCCTCAGCTTCAAGTAAAAGCACATTTGCATTACTTTCTGCAGCAATCTTTGCAGCCGTTGCCCCACCTGGACCACCTCCGATAATAATTAAGTCATATATCACGAATAAACCCTCAAAACTTGTTTTTTAAATTGTATTTAGTAGTTCTCTCTTTTTTTGATGAAGTTCTTTGAGTTCTTCTTCAAGTCGTTCTAATTTCTCTCCTTCTAATGGGTAGAAATAGACAAAAATCAAACTTAACGCCACAAATATGTTGACGATGAAATAAAATACAAATATTAT
>JAUWDN010000220.1 GCA_030608765.1 Promethearchaeota archaeon | reverse complement strand
AAAGACTTACAGAAAATTCGTTTTTTGAAATAATACCTTTTAAAAAATTTTAATTAAGAAAAATTTTCAAGATATCAATATGGCTAAAGCAGCAAAAATTCTTCCAGATCTGGAAAAAGAAGATTTAAGAATTTTAATGGCGATTGAAATAGGAATGAAGAGATCTGAATATGTTACAGTAAACAACATAAAATTTTATTCCAGATATCCTATGGAAGAAACCCAGTATCGTCTTAAAAAAGTACATAAAATAAATTTGATAGTAAGAGACTCTTCTAAAAGTGAAGTTGGTTATACGCTCAATTCCTTTGGCTATGATGTGTTAGGATTTCACACTTTAGTTCAGAAGAAAATAATAGATCAATTAGGACCATTAATCGGTAAAGGAAAGGAATCCGATGTTTATGGATGTATGGATAGCAAAAAGAACATATTCGCTTTAAAAATATATAGAATAGGTAGAACCAGTTTTAAGAATGTTAAAAAGCTAAGAAGTTTTCAAGGGGATCGAAAGCACATCTCTTGGTTGTATGTAAACAGACTTGCCGCGAAAAAGGAATTTGAAGCTTTAGGTAAGATATATAAACTTAAATTAAATACTCCCAAACCAATTGGTTATAATAGGCACATGGTAGTGATGTCATACCTGAGAGGAAAAGAATTAGCATATTCCCAAAATATTAAAAATCCAAGTAAGGTCTTTAATAGGATTATTAAACAAATGAAAATTATTTATCAGAAAGCGAATATTATTCATGGAGATCTAGGAGAGTTTAATATTGTATTAGATCATAAAGATAATATCTTAATTATTGATTGGCTACAGTGGGTTCCTTCAGATCACCCAAACGCTAAATCCTTGTTAGAAAGAGATATAGTAAATGTGTGTAATTTCTTTAAAAAAAAATATCATGTTGAAAGCAACCCAAATGAGATCATTCAGGCGTTCTACAAAAAAAAGCTATAAAATCAATCCTTTATTAGACTTCCATGAATAATTACATCTTCTACTTCTTCTAAATTCTCTGTCCTCAGATTGATTGTATGTGATTTCAAATAAGTAATCACTTCTTCTAACTTTAATTGTTTGCGCAAAATTGATAGTTTCAAAGCAGTGTTCTCTTTACCTACTCTAATTATTTCTTTTAACCCCTTTTTTATATCATGTAAATTTTGGAGAGTTGTGATTGAAAAAATTAGATTAAATTTGCCAACTCTAAAAGGTAAATTTTCTATATCTCCCAAAATTAAATTAGTATTTACTTTATTCTTTATTTTTTTAGTTTTGTTATAGAAATGATTAAGCATTTTCCAAGAAATATCGATTCCTATATATCTTAATGTTCTACTTAAATTATTATCATTCAAGCTAGATATATACTCAAATAAAAGACCGGTGCCACATCCCGCATCTAAAAGAGTTTTACAATTAAAGTTGGTATTTTTAAAATGAAGCTCAAACTTCTCATTTTGGATTTTCCTATATCTATCATCGTAGAAGCTTGAGGTTGAATTATATTTCTCAATAATTATTTTTTTCTTATCTGACTCTTCATTTAAAGGTTTCAATATTCTTAGAAAGGTTTTAATTGAAAAAAGTTTTTCTTTAAATTATCTTTTTAATAATTATAATATATATGTTTTTTTGAAGAAGGTAATAATATGTCAAGTCAGAACCATAGAAATAAAAACCCACTGCACATTTTACAAGCCGCACAAAACAGTGAAATATTGCTTAGACTAAAGGATGGAACGGAATATAAAGGTTTGTTAAAAGAAATTGACGCATACATGAATATGATTTTAGAAAATGCTACAGAAATTATGGATGGTAGTCCTGTAGCTAAATATAACGAAATCTTTATTCGTGGTAATAATTTACTGTTTATAAAACCTGATGCTTCTCAAATCATGTAAATTGAGAACTCATATTGATTGTTAATAACTCAACAGGTTTTAAACTCATTTCAATTATTGGTTATGGAACTTTTATAACCCGCAATCTGTGGAAAGATAAAAAAAATGTTGAGGTTTGCACTGTAAAAAATTTTACAAGAATTTACCCTAAAAACAACTGGTTTCCTTATGTTTTACGATCAAAGGGTTCATTTAAAGCTTTAAAGTTTGATGTAAACGAGCAAGAATTAGAAAGTTTAGATCGAATCGAAGGAGTTTTTGAAGGGTTGTTTAAGCGTGTAAATACTGAAATTTACCTAAAAAAAGATCAAAAAGCATCTGCTTTTATCTATGTACCTACAGATAAGACAATAAAATCACAAAATTTGTTTATAGAATTAGATAAAACAGATCAATGGAAAGAAGAAATTAAGAAATACTCTGAAATCGTAAATAAATTTCCTGAATTGATTTCCTAATTATTCAACTAATTTTGGGATTACTAAGTTCTTTTTAATAATAGCGTAGGATGCTGGATTTATACCTCGATAATTAGCAGAAGAAAAGATAGATAACAATCGTTTGTTGAAAAACCATCTATAACATTCAGGGAAAAATTCATGACTCCTAATTAAGTATTTTAACTTATTTTTTCTCATGAAGTCATTAAAAACATCCTCTCCAAAAAATTTGAGATCTGTTCCTCTAAAACTATCTGAAAAACCATTTAAATTAGACTTAGGGTCATTCCACATAATATGCGTAAGACTTTTAGCTATACTTTTAGATATCAAAGGTAAATTCTGCGTTTTTATGCCTTTTAATTTCCTTAAAATATCGTTATCTTCTGGAATCCCTCCATGTAGACATAATATGGATCTATTTACCAAAGCACAGAAAGGAAGAACTTTGAATAATGCTAAAATATCTTTAAATTTTTTCTGATCTTTAAATCTATACATAAAATCCTTGTAAAACCCATAGTATTGGTTAATTTCTAATGACTCATGGTTGCCCTTTAAAAAGATGTATTTCTCTGCTTGCTGTATTTTTAAAGTAAGTATCAAAATTAAACATTCTAATTGATATGGGCCTCTATCAACGATGTCGCCTAAAAATATTACATATTTGGGATTAGCCTGTTCAATAATTTCAATTAATCTCAATAGACTTTTCATGTTTCCATGAATATCTCCAATAACAAAAATCTCACTATCAAAATCGTCAACACTTAACTCCAATAGCAAGGTTTCTTCTTTCAAAATATCTTCTGCTTGCCGTAAAATCTGTGAAATACTACGAAATTCTAGCTTAGATATTTTATATGGATTTGCAATAATATCATTTAAAATAGTTTTATCTATCAATTTTTAATATTAGTGATGCTTTAATTTTTAACTTACAATCTTATAATTTAATAAATAAAGGATTTGATTATAAAAATTAGTGTAAAGGATTTTTTTAGTTAAAACTCTATAAAAAGACCGCAGTCTAAAGATATGATATCAATTCTGGAAAATATAATTAACGAATTCGAAAATAAGAAATTTATCGAGAAAAACAATAATCGAGATCGCGGAGTAATTTATACACCTCAACCGATTGCTGATTTTATGGTAACAAATATTTTTAGAATTTTTTTTGATGAATTTCCTGAGATCCAAAAAATCTTTCAAAAAAACTGTAATTATATAGGTCTAAAACAATTATTTGTAGAAAATAAAAACCTTAAAGATAGATTTG
>JAUWDN010000181.1 GCA_030608765.1 Promethearchaeota archaeon | reverse complement strand
CTTGAAAGAGCTTTAAGTTGATTAACAATGTATTGACAATCTGCCACTCCTCCAGATATTGTAGCACAAGTATAATCGTTAATTTTGAAAAGCTTCTGGGCGGTCTTAGTAGCTACAGTGTAACCCGCTGTAGCTTGGGATTCCGTTCCAACTACCACTCCATCTTTTACAATTATTCCTACTGTAGTTGTACTTGATCTGATAATCCTATTTAAAGTATCCTCGTCTAAGTTTAGCTTATTAGGTTTATTTTCCATCATTCTCTTCAACAATCAATAGTTCTTCTGTAGTATTTATTCGATAATTTAATAATTATACTTAATAAATTAATCTTTCCTATTTTTATTTTTCTTTTAGAAATTATAAACGTCTAATCTAAACACAAAAATTTTAAAATTATCCTCCTTTTAAATAATTAATAATAATATTTGTAAGGTGTTAATGTTGGCTCGCAGTCAAGAAAGAAGTCGCAGAAAGTACACGGGAAAAAAATACAAGCATTTCCATAAAAAAAGGAAAAGAAACTTAGAAAGACCGCCAATTGAGGCAAAGATAGGTACCGAGAAGAAGAAGAAACAACGCACTTTAGGTGGTAATTACAAACTCAAGTTATTCTCCTCAAATTTCATAAATGTAACTGACCTTAATACCAATAAAACTTCCAAGGTCAAGATATTAAAATTCGAAAGTAATACCGCTTCTAAAGATATAAACAGACGCCATGTTCTTACTAAGGGTGCTATTATCGAAACTGAATTGGGAAGAGTAAAAATCTCAAGTCGTCCGGGACAACACGGGATTCTAAATGGAATTCTAATAAGTGAATAACTTCTACTTATTCTTGTATTTTGATGTTTTTCACGTTAGCTTTCTTTCCTTCTATAATTTCCGTATTTTTACTTCGGCAATGTTTGCATTGAAACAATTGTAATCCTGTTAGATATGATTCTTCGCTTAAAGTTACGGTCGAAGTTTTATTACATTCCCTACATTTTATTTTTCCCGGAGTAATTTCTATTACTAATTCCGCGCCTTCGGCAATTGAACCACTTGTAGCCATTTCGAACGAACGCTTAAGAAGGTCAGGAACGATCAGAGTTAATTCACCAATTTGAAGATGAACTTCTGAAATCTTTTTAGCATTATATTTTATGGCTGTTGCCTCTGCAATTTTGAAAATATTATAAGCAAAAGAAAACTCGTGCATAATGTTTGGTTAGCTCTTTGATTGTGACTTTTTAATTTCTTTAGCAACTTCTAATAAGACTTTAGTTTTCTTCTTACCTTTCGTATCAATTGATACTCTACCAGGATCGTCCGACCACGATCTAGGATATTTGTATCCTTTTTCGTGATGAGCAGTATAACCCAATCTTTTTGCAGCGTTTAAAATATCACTAGTAGTAATTTTATCTATTGCAAATTTCTTTGGGATGCGCCTTCCATGTGATCTACTCCTTTTTGCATCAAAATATTGAGGCCAAAAAATAATAAATGGTTTTCTGGAGCGCATCTTTCAATCTAGAGTTGAGTTAATTTAAGAAAATAATAAGAATAAAAAAGCTCTAAAGAATTTAAAAATTATTGGTTTTAGGTATAAGAATTTTAAACACTGAAAATCAGTTTGGTTTAAAGAGGTTTTTAAATTATTTAGGATATTAATAACTTATTAATTCTTATTGATAAGAGAGGCGATCAAACTCTATTTTTAAACGAATAAATAATGTATTTGATTTATAGGAGTAGAGAGGATTGTATCTCAAAAATAAAAATTATTGATTTTATAAAAAAAAAACGGAATTAGGAGTAATTGAGCAATGGGAGAAAATCCGCAAGAAAAAAAAGAAACAGAAGCTTTAGGGCATATAGGATTTGCGCAAGTTTATATTAAACAGAAAAATTATCTGGAAGCACTCAAAGAATTAGAATCAGCATTAATGTTAACACCAAATAATAGGGATATTTGGACTTTAATGGGGGATGCATACAGCTCTACCGGAAAGTATAAAGACGCCTTAGATTTTTACGGTAAAGCTAATGAAATTTTAGAACATGCCAATACATATCATGCTATGGGATGGATTCTCTATAATAAACTGAAGGATAACAAGAGCGCTTTAGAAATGTATAATAAGGCAGTCGAGTTGGATCCAAACCATAAGAATGCTTGGGTTGATATGGGAATAATTTATCATAACTTAAATAATTTCGATGAGGCAAAGAGCTGTTATGAGGAATGTCTTAAGATTGATCCCAATCATGCAATAACCTTAAGAAATGTTGGTTTGCTATACGAAAATTTAAAAAAGGATAATAAAACGGCCGTTTCGTACTATCAGAAAGCAATTGAAGCCGATACAAATTATGTAGCTGCAAGGAGAAATTTAATGAAACTTAAAAGCTCAAAAAAGGAAACAGCAGAAGATTGGAATTCTGAGGGAGAAGCATATTTTCAAATGAAGAATTATAAGAAAGCTTTGAAACACTTCAAAAAAGCAACAGAATTGAAATCCGGGGAACGCTTATATTTGCATAATGTTGGTAAAGCTTATCATTGGCTACACAAAAATAAAGATGCTATTAAATATCTTGAAAAAGCGAATTCAATTTCACCAGATTTTGATACTTATTTACATATGGGATGGGCCTACAGAAATTTAAAAAAGTTTAAAAAAGCGATGGAATGCTACAAAAAAGCTGACGAAGAACAACCGTATAATCACATAGTGATAAACGGAATAGGAATTATCCACTTAAGGCAAGGAGATTACTTTACTGCCCATGGATACTTTAAACGAGTTACCGAAATGAAACCGGATTATGTAAATGGATGGTTAAATGTGGGAATAACATATAAGAAACAAGGAGAGTATTATAAAGCTATTAATGCTTGGATGACAGCCTTAAACTTAGATCCTAACCATTATAAAACCAAAAAAGCTTTTGGTACTTTATTAAGAGAACGCCCATATCTGAAGGACGATATAATAGCGGTAGCTGAAGGTAAATTTGATAAATATTTAAAATAAAAAAAAAAATTTACGATCCTAAACTATTTTACATGAAAGATTCTTCGAAACTTAACGCAGTAATTAAAAATAAATAGGATTTGAAATTCCTTATAAATATTAAATTTTTAATGACTCTAAGATTTATTAAAAAGAGGAAATCTATATGAACTTAAGGGAATTAGTCCAAAACCAAGCAAATAAATTTGAAGATAAAATATTTATGTATTGGGAAGATACAACGATTTCCTATTCTCAACTGAACGATTTAACAAACAAAGTAGCAAATCTCTTATACAATTTAGGAATAAGAAAAGGGGATAAGGTCAGTGTTTATCTGCCAAATATGCCAGAATATGTATATCTTTATTTAGGTATTCCGAAAATTGGTGCGGTTACTGGTCCTGTAAATGCGTTGTTTAAAGCTCGAGAAGTGAAGTTTGTAGTAAATCATTCTGAGGCTAAAATTATAATTACCATCCCGAAATTCATGGAATTAATTAATGAAATTAAACACGAGCTTCCCACGGTTGAACATGTAATTGCCATCGGAGAACCAGTTAAGGATACATTAAATTTTTGGGATCTTATGGATAATACACCCACTGATGCGCCCCCTGAAGTAGATATTGATGAAAGAATTGACCCTGCTGCTATACTTTATACATCAGGCACAACTGGTTTTCCTAAAGGCGTTTTGCAAACTCACTTTAATATCAGAAGAAACGCTGAAATGATAAAAGATTTTCTGAATGCTAATGAAGATTACCGGTTTATGTTGATTTTACCTTTGTTCCATGTTAACGCGCAAATTGTAACAGTTATGGCGCCTTTCACGATTGGAGCGAGTTGCATTTTAACGGCAGGTTTTTCAGCTCAAACCCATTGGGAAACTGTAGCGAAATATAGAGCTTCCACTTTCAGCGCTGTTCCAACTATACTTTCTATTTTACTTAAAATGCCACACGAAAATCTAGATCTCTCTTCTTTAGAATTTGTCATATGTGGAGCTGCGCCATTACCCATAGAAGTTTTCAGAGAATTTGAAAAAATGTTTAAATGTAAGATCGTTGAGGGGTATGGCCTTACGGAAGGTACATGCGCATCTTCTGTAAATCCTATACCTACAGAAAC
>JAUWDN010000190.1 GCA_030608765.1 Promethearchaeota archaeon | reverse complement strand
AAGAATATTATTGTCGTCTTTAATAATGCTATTGCCATCCAATATGATTGAATCTTTAATATCATAGATGTTATATTGTTCGCCTGAAATTACGAGAATGTCAACTTTAAAAGAATTGAGAGTTATATATTCGATAAATTTGTAGATATTTTCCACCATATATGACTGATTAAAAAGTAGAAAGATTTTTTTCTTAAATAATAATGACCTTAATACATGAGTAAGTAAAGTGGCTGAAAAATTTAGTTTTATTAAACCTACATCAATTAAATCCAATTGTTGAGCAATATCTGGTCCAATCTCTTGTTCGGGAACTATATCTGGAAGTTCTAGTTGAAAATCTGCTATGAACGTGTCTCTTACAGCAAAATTCTTATCCACATACGCAACAAAAGAATGTTCGCAAATAACTCCCTCCAAAACATTAACTGCAAACACACCTCTAGCAGCTTTTACTACTTCCTATTCTGAAACTTCAATATATCCTCTATTTGAACAAGATGGACATCGCACTTCGAGCTTTTTCATTTCCAAAAATCTTTACTAGAAATTTAATTTAATATATATTTATTTCTGACAACTATAATAAATTTTTAATCACGGTATTATTTAAATATTAATCGAGCAATTAAATAAAAATGATTAGAGAATATACATCTCTGTAAAAAAAAATATATGTGCTAATTCTAATATCTTTGGATTTTTGCGTATTTTTTCTCAATAAAATTAGCTATAAGCAAGGAAATTAAAGTAGCTAAATTCTCAGCAATTACAAATGATAATACATTATCAAAGAAAGTCAAACATATTCCAAATGTGATGAAATATATCACAGCAAAGATAGGAAAAACAATAATTAATGGTCTTACAACTGGGAAATACAGAATTCTTCTTAGCTTTGAAGTTTCTGCTCGCGATTTTTGAAATTGTGTTTTTAGCTTTTTCCTATTCTCAACTTGTATGAACGATTCAAATATGAGCACAACGCCAAAAAATAAAGCTATTGTTGCTCCAACGGGAATTAAAATTACGACAATGTAATTCCCTACTCCTAAAAAATATTGAGCTATAAATACAAAAAGCGTTTGAAATAATCCACAAGCTCCGAATAGCATGAGAGCAATTGGTAGGTATTCTTTAGATGTCCATCGAAATCTTATCGGCATTTTAATCCCTGTGTTTTGTAATATGGTGGGCCCGGCGCGAATTGAACGCACGACCTCCTCCACGTCAAGGAGACGTCATACCAGGCTAGACCACGGGCCCTTGATTGTATTCCCTAATTTTAGTTTAAAAAACTAAAACTTGAGATAAATAATTTATATTATTAAAAAATAAATATTTTATTAGTTTTATCGTGAAAGATCATAAATTTAGTTAAACACCACTCATATCACTAGAAAAAATATAAAAAAAATAATTAAAGAAATATTTAAGGTTTTTTTTCTCTTAAAGCTCTAACCATAGGTACGTCTTTCCCTGATAATATTTCTAGCATGGCGCCCCCGCCAGTAGATATAAAAGAAACATCTCGAGCATATCCAGACATTTCTGCCGCAGTTCCCATTTCGCCTCCACCAATTACCGAAAGAGCCCCATTGTTCTTAGCGGCTTCAGCCATTGCTTTAACCATGTCAAAAGTTCCTTTTCTAAAGACTTCCTTTTCAAAAATTCCAGGTGGGCCATTAGCAATAATGGTTTTAGCGTTCATTATGATGTTTCTAAATTCTTCGGTAGTTTTGGGGCCAATATCACCAGTTACGGCGTTATAATCCTTTAATTCGTCGATCCCAATAGCTTTTCTGCTACCATTGTCATCAATTACTAAATCTTTAGGCAATATGATCTTGTCTTTAAATTTTTCATATGTTTCTTTAATGTCGTCTCTTGCCTTATCTAAGTCTTTTGCAACTGCCCCTCTGTTTGGTTCGCCTGTTTCGATTCCGAGAGCTTCCATGATTAATATAGCCGTTAATCCAGAACAAAGTGCGTAATCTAATTTATCGTTTTCAAAATTAAATTTCATAGCTTTAAATTTATCTATTGCTTTTGCGCCCCCTATAAGCATGACCATGGGTTTTTCTGGATTTTCCAATATTTTACTCATGTATTCGAATTCTTTAACGGTTGTGGGTCCTGCGATTAATGTTGGCCAGCCAATTATCGAAGGTTGGGCTCTATGAGCTGCTCCAAACGCATCTGCGATGAAATAGTCGAATAATGGCGATAACGTTTTAATCATCTCCAAGTTTGCTGCTTCAGAAAAGTCCTTAAATTGCTTAGTTTCCAGTTCCCAAGTTCGTACATTATTAAGAACTAACACTTCACCAACTTTAAGATCCTTTATTGCATTAATAGCTTTTTCTCCGAATACATCCTCAACATATTTAACAGAGCGATCTAATAGTTTTCTTATTTCTCCAGCGTGTAATTCTAAAGAGGTGAAATCTTTCGCGCCTGGACGAGACTGGTGCGCCATAATTACTACAGCGCTATCTTTAAGCTCCTCTAATGAGGGGATTAGGGCGTGAATTCGAGGTGATTCGCGAATCTTGTTATTTTCAATGTCTATATTAGAGTTAATATCAACTCTCATCAAAACTTTCTTTCCTTTTAAATCAACGTCTTTATAAGATTTATAGTCAAACATTTAATCTCACTCTATGTGATTTTGGTTATAATAAATGGTAATTTATTATATCAAAAAAAGGTTTCAAATGTTTAATTGGAAATTTGATACTCTATAATAAGCCTATGATAATGTGGAATCAGCAATCTTAATATAGTATAATTACCATTTTACCGAAAAAATTCTTTTATAACAAGTTTACAGAACTGCGTCAATTTATCCGCTAGATCTGTTCGATCTGATGATTTTGTTAAAATCCAGTTGTTGCCATATAGTTTGTTGAGATAATCTCCTCTAGCATCAATTGAAAAAGCATAGACTTTAAATTTTTTTCTAACGTCTTGAATCTCCTTTATTGCGTCATTTAAACCATATTGAGTACCTGCAGGTTGACCATCCGAAATCACTAAGATTAATACATTCTTTTCCAGTTTAGCAGCTTCATGTTTTAGAGAAATTCCATCTAAATTGCTTCCAATACGGTGATGGCGTCCAAATTTATCAAATTTTTTAATATCTGGATATTCTTCAAAATCCTTTATATGAATATTTAAGGCGTCATATTCGCCAGTAAAGAGTACGATGCGCAATTGAGCAATTTCGTAGAGTGATTCACATAACATTACCATAGCAACTTTAGCTGCTTCTAATTTGATTCCTGCCATACTTCCACTGATATCTACCATCAATAAGATTTTTAATTCTTTTTGTTGTAATTTTCTTGTGAAACACTTATTATACTTAAAATCGCTCGTAACTGCTTTAATAAATTTATTGTTTAATCGTCCTCTTTTTTGAAAATGGTCAACATCATTTTGATTTCTCAAATCACGAAATAAATACTTCAACTTAGTTATTATGTTACTATGTGTCTTCACGATTTCATTGTAAGATAACTCTATCGATCTCATATCTTCATTTTCAATATGTACATCGTTTACCTTTCTTTCGCCCTCAATAATTTGGCCCTGGTTCTCAATTAACAGGAATCTTCCTTTCATAGCAGTTTGAGAATCAAACATTAATTTACTAATTTCACTAATGAAATTATCACATCCTCGGGAGGTATTTTCTTCTTGATTCTCGTTATTCAAAATCGCTATTAAATCCTCAATTTCATCAACCTTCAGATTCTCGTTATCTTGACATAATAGCTTTAATTTTTCATCAGAGTCTAACTGCTTAAATATATCTTTGTTTAAATCAAATTCATTAGATTTAAGAACTTCTTTGAGGTAATCTTTCATAGACTCAGTTTTTGAATCTCGTTCAACCTCTTCTATTAATTTTTCAATGTCCGCGGTATTAAGATCTAAATCCTTGATTTTCTCAATTACTTTTTCACTGGCTGAACTTAATTCTGATGATTCTAACTTTTTGTCCCGTT
>JAUWDN010000249.1 GCA_030608765.1 Promethearchaeota archaeon | reverse complement strand
GTCCTCCTTAGATATATTGGATAATATTGTTCCATATATAAACGGTGAAGAAGAAAAATCTGAAAAAGAACCTTTAAAAATTTTTGGAGAAGTTGGAGAAACCGGAATAATCAACGATGATTCAATACAAATAAGCGCAACGTGTACAAGAGTTCCTGTTTCAGACGGTCATACAGCTTGCGTAAATATTAAGTTTAAAAATAAAATTCCGAGCAGGGAAGATATTATTAAAATTTGGAGAGAATTCAAATCACTCCCTCAAGAACTAGATTTACCGTTCGCGCCTAGACAACCAATTATTTACTTAGAAAATGTTAATAGACCCCAACCAAGTAAAGATAGAACCAACGATAAGGGAATGGCAGTTACAGTTGGTCGATTAAGAAAGGATAATGTATTTGATTACAAGTTTGTAGCCTTAAGTCATAATACAATTAGGGGTGCTGCAGGGGGCGCCATTTTAAACGCTGAATTATTAAAAACGAAAGGATTTTTAAATTAACTGTTTAATTTAAAACTCGTGCTTATCTATAACAATAGACAACAAATTTTTCAGAAACGAGATACTACTTTTCTTTTTTAGCAAAGTATAAGGAGGTATTTCAGGATATAGTTGAAAATACCGAGGATTTTTGAGTAATTTAATCACTTTTAAGAGCGTAAATATTGAAATTTTATGAAAGTTAATAAGAAAAGCATTTAGTATTGTTTTAATTAGGTGCTTATCCACCATTAGAACATTTGATATGAAACCAAACTGTTCAGATAATATTAATCTTACTGATTCTAGCGATTGTTGCTTGATTTTAGTAATTATTTCTTGGTTGTTAATATAGTCGAGTTTTTTTATAGAGCCATTTTCAATTCTAAAGAGGATTAATTTGGTTGAAGTTTGTTTTGAATTATCTCTATTTTTGTCAGTCAAAACCAACAAAAAATTTGCGTTTAATCCTATGTAAGTAGCACCCAGATCGAATAAAAAGTCAGGTATTGCCCAATGAGAGAGTTTTTTAAGATTTAAATTAATTCCTAAAAGGCGAATTAGAAATCTAAGTAATGTATTATTTATTTTTGGTCTAGGAAACATTCTCCAATTAAGATCGTAACTTCTTATTCCATATAAAACCTTTTGAAACAGTAACTTTAACTTTTCCCTGTCAGGGGGTATTTCTGCTTCAAATAATTCCGATAAGAAAAGGAGAAATGGGTTTTGATCTATATTTACAATTTTTTCAACGTTGAAATCTGATTGAATAAGTTTAAAGTCTGGAATAAGAGTTTTACTGTTTAAATTATATTTTTCGCTTTCTAACAACTTTAGTTTGATATCCATTTCCGGGAAGTATGATTTGTTTTTATCTTTCTTTATTTTTAGAGCAATTGGCAAATGGGTGGAATTCATTATTATTAAAGTATTAAACGATGGTAATAAACTTTCAAAAAACACAAATAGATTAGATAATCGTAAACCATTGAGAAATGTTATACAATTTTTAAAAAATCTTAAAAAATTAGGTTCTGGATAAATAGAAAATAAATTAGTTTCAAGGGAAATATGAATCAAATCTAGGATACTTACAATAAATTCGTAGATGGTGAACTTGTTTAAATTTCCGCAATGACTATTTATTAAATCGACTCCTCTTTTTCTTATTAGTCTCATGCAAGATATTTTAATACCGTGCTCTTTTAGGATAAAAGATTGTAGTTTATTAAACAATTTTTCCCTATCATCTAATTCTTCTTGTTTAACCTTAATTGAATCTTTTGGTAGTTCCTTAATAGCACTATGTATTCCGGGTTTAGTTGTTTCATACAAATAAAGCCCAAATACAACGTTTTCAAGCTCGAAATCTGAGACGATAATATCAAGAATATTTTGTTGGTCGTTTACGAATCGCGGGTATAAAAGGTTAAAAAGGTGATATAAAAGAAAGGCATCAATTTCAATTGGAGTTATAGGAATTCTTACTGATTCTTTCAACTCTCTTGGATCTTCAACTAGACTTACATTTGAGTTAAATTTCAGGATTTTCAGCCAGTTTTCCTTGAAGTAATCGTTTATCATAGCTCATCACCATTATTCATTTTGGTTTTTTACTCGATGCCTGTTGATAATAAGTTTTTAACAGATTATTATAAAAAGTTAAATTTGGTGCTTGGGATTTCCCATAATATTTAAGTATAGAATTTAAACTCTCAAATAATTTTGGAGGACATCCAGGAATTTCGATGACCTGTTTATTGGTTTTTTCTTTAATTTTTGGTACTTTTTGAGATTTAGAATCTTTTCCTATCTTTCCTTTAATGGTTTCTATGTAGTTTTTATCACTTGAAGTTCGAATAGTTCTAAATTCTCTATTTTTTGTACTGTTTATCGCACATTCTCCAAAAACAATGATGTGATCTAAAGATTCGGATTCTGGTTCTGGAGGATTTTCCCCTGTCAAAAAGTACTGCCTTTTTATATACTTTAAATCCTTTGTCATGTGAGTTTTTACATAATTCAATAAGTGATACGCTTCTTTAAAGCATCCAGAGCAAATTCGCCCAGCTTTTATTGTCGTATTTTTTATATTGATATCATCTAATCTATAAACAGAAAATTTTACTTCAAATCTGTTATCGTCAAGATTTTCCCCTAATAGATTAATTTTAGAGATATCAGTAATTCCTAAATTTCTATTTCGTGCTTCTAAAAGAATATCACTATCCAATAAGTCGATATTGAACAATTTTAGAGTGATTAAATCTACTGCCACTGCGTCTCTTCCAACAACAACTAAACCTGTATGTAGTAAATTGGAATCTTTATATACATACGGTCCCGCTCCTTCTAGAAAATCAAACATATCATTTATAACTAGGTTCGGTTTTTTAATACTATAGACGTCTAAGATGTTGGAGATTAAATCTTGTTTAAACTGATCCAGAAATAAATAATCCTTACCAGGTCTTATAATTTTTTGAATGTTTTGATATTTATTAGGCACCAAAGAATATGAATTAAGTAAAGATATCGTACATTTAAAAAGTGGGTCCACACTTACCTGGTTAAATATTATCAGTTTATCCGTTTCAAGTATAATTTTAGGAATTTCAATTATTTTTTCTTTATATTCTACAGTCTTGAGAGGAGACCGATTTTGATCGTCTAAGAATAAAAATTCTGCTCCAAGATTTTCTATATACGATTGAAGCCCCATAATATTTGAAATCGAATCAGTTCTTATTCCGTTATAAGGAAAGCTACCTACAATAATATTTTTCGCTTCAGCTTTTTTACACATGTAAATTATAGTTCGAAGTGAATAAAAATTCACATTTTCGGGAAACCAATAGGGGGATCTA